>JAOPZD010000379.1 GCA_025964295.1 Conexibacter sp. | reverse complement strand
TTCCGAAGAAGCGGCTGAACAGCTCGCGCAGGTCGGCGTCGCTCTGTCCGTCGTGCCGGCCTTCCTCGTCCGCAACCCAGAGCGAGATGGCGTGACCGCGGGCCTCGAGGCCGCGCACCAGATCGGCGATCGTTCGATGTCCGCCGCTGCCCTTGCGGAACTGCGGGATGACGACGGCGACCGTCAGCCCGCCGGGCTGCGCCTGCGTTTCCGTCAGATCCGTGCGTAGGGGGACGGCACCATCCCGGAGCGCCTCCAAGAGCAGTGGAGGAACGCGGACCGGCCGTGGCTCCCGTTCTGCGGTACCACCACGGCGCAGCAGCGGGCTCACGCGTGGACGCTCGCCCCGGCAGCGACCCGCAGGGCTTCGCGCAGGCCGCGTTCGATCTGCTCGGCCGCCGCGTCCCACGTGCGGTTCTGCGCCCAGGCCAAGCCCTCAGCCGAGCGCTTCTTCCACAGGGCGCGATCGTCGAGCAGTTCCTCCATCGCGTCCGCCATATGCAGCGGGTTGAAGTCGGCGAACGTGACCCCGCCGTCGAGGCCGAAGATGCCTTCACCGCTCACACCCGCGAGCTCGACGACGGGTAGGCCGCAGGCGAGCATCTCCTGGGGGATGACCGAGTAGTTCGTCATCGACAGCACCAGGCCGATGGTCGCCTGGGAGAACGCCCAGGCCAGCTGGTTGAGGCTGAGGATGCCCAAGTGCTCATGGTCGAAGGGCGCCCGTACGGGATGCGCGTTGCCGAAGCTGATGACGCGCGTCTGGGGGCGTCGCTCGACGAGTTCGGCGACCGCCATCACTGCCATCGGCACCGCGCGGCGGGGGGTGACGTCGCGTCCGTAGATGATCACCGTGTCGGTGTCACGCGGGACCGGACGGGGGTGATACGTGTCCAGATCGATCCCGAACGAGAAGCGCGAGGTGGTGCCACCGTACCCGTGGACCATCTCCTCCAGGTACGGAGAGCCGCAGAGGTGATGCATGCCGAGCGTGTAGGTCGCAGCAGCCCACGTGCGTTCGGCGGAGGTCGCGTAGAACTCCGGCTCATGGTCCTGCACCAGATAGGCGCGGGACCGGCAGCCGGGCAACATCGCGACGCTGTGCGCGGTCTGCCAGCCGGTCGCCAGCGCCACATCGGCCCCGAACCACTCCTCAAAGCCCTTGAAGACCGGTGCCTTCAGCGGTACGAACCAGTCGCGGATCTGACGTCGGATCCTGGCGGGGCGGAACTCCTTCATCGTCTCGAGCTCATCGTCGATCCAGATCGACACGTCGTGCCCCATGCCTTCGAGCCGGACGAGCATCTGGAAGAGCGACATGTGGCCGCCGGACCCGCGGTTGAACGGCGGGATCACGGCGGCGATGTGCAGCGGGCCGTCGGCTTGCGGTCCGTCGGGCGACGGGGCGAGCAACGGCGTCGTGCCGTGGCGGTGGTGGCGGCGGATGCTCTCCCAGATCGGCCGATCCAGCTGCGCCCCCACCGGCGTGCTGAAGGCCGGCTTGTCCTCCCTGCCGCGCTCGCCCCGGGCGTCCTTCGGCGGCTTCTTGACGACCGTGCCCTCGAGGGACAGACGACGCTGCAGTGGTGCGGGCAGCGAGTCCGCCCGTGAGCCGAGCGCGCCGAAGGCCTTGCGTGAGGAGTGGTGGATGATGGAGCGGCGCAGCCAGCGCTTGCGCTCATGCTCGTCGTAGCCGTGCTCGCGCATCCAGGCGCGGTCAGCGGCCACCATGCCGCGCACGTCTCCGAGGGTCCTCAGCAACGTCAGCGGCTCGACGTGACCGACGGACTCGCGTAGCCCGCGATACTCGTCGAAGTACCGGCGCGCGAACTGCGCCGGCGGATAGTCGTGCGCATGGGCGACGGCAGCCGCCGGGTGGAAGACCTTGACCCAGCCGGCCGCGAGCATCGCAAGCCCGAAGGCCTGATCCTCGGAGTAGGGCAGGTCGTCGTCGAAGCGCACCTGCGCCCAACAGTCGCGGCGGTACGCGGAATTGACGTTGGACATCCACGCCAGGTCTCCGCGTCCCTGGATCGCTGGGCCACCATCCGGGGCGGCGTGCGTGGCGAAGAACGCGTCCAGCTCCCGGGCGATCATCGGCGACGTGTCCTTGCGGGCGCGATGCGGCCCGTAGACGACGCCGACGTTCTCGGCGAGGGCAAACCCCTCAAGGAGCGCGGCCAGCCAGCCGTCCAGCGGCGTGGCGTCCTGGGTGAGGAAGGCGATGACGTCCCCGGTCGCCGCGGCCGCTGCGACGTTCCGCGTCCGGCCGTGGCCGAATTCCTCCGGCTCGATGCTGAGTACCTGGGCTCCGCGATCACGGCTGATCGCACTGCTCGTGTCCGTGGAGCCGGAATCCACGACAAGGACGTCGACCGGGACGGAAGCAGAAGCGGCCTCACGGGCAATCGCATCCAGGAGTTCGGGCAGGTAGCGCTCGCCATCCTTGACGGGCACGACGACGGAGACACTGGTCACGGCGGGAGGCATCAGCAGGATCAGCCGATGTAGCGGCGCTTGGCTCTCTTCACGGCGCGAAACACGCTGCGGCCCTTCTTGACCGTCTCCAGAAGCCGCTCGGCCCCGGGCTTCTCCATGACCGCATCGAGGTCCACGTGCCAGCGCTCGAGCCAGTAGAGCTTCTCCTGCGAGCGGGCGACAAGCTCGTTGGTGGCACGAGCCTGCTCGGCCAGTTGTGCCTCAAGGGCCGCCACACGGGCACGCAGCGCGGCGACCTCGTCGGTGGTGGCGTCTTCACTCGTCAGATGGGGCTGCATCGGGTTGGGAGATCCTTCGCTCATGGTCTGCGCTCGAGCACGAAGACGTCTTGGTTGCCGTCCAGCATTCCGGGGCGGTAGAGCCGGATGGCCCAGGCGGGGGTGACGTGCGCGGCGAGCCAGTCGGCGGCGAGGTAGCCGGTCCCCCAGTCGGGATCCTTGACGCCCCAGTCCCCGTCTTCCCCGAAGATCGAGAAGAACTGCGTGCCGTCACGCAGCAGCGCACCCGCTGTCTCGGCCGCCGAGTCCCGCGTCATCAGGTCGCGGCGCAACTGGTAGGCGACCGTGTCCAGGCCATGAGTGGTCAGCAGCAGGGCGCCGCCGGGCCTCAGGACGCGGTGCATCTCGGTGAGCCAGGCCAGCGCCGCGGACCGGGAGAAGTGCGACCAGATGGAGATCGCGTACGCCCGGTCGATGGACCCGTCGTCGAACTCCAGCGGCGGCACCGTGGGGCTGGTGAAGAAGCGTGCCATAGGCAGATGCTCTGCGGCCCAGGCGATCGCGTCTGCGTTGGGGTCGCAGCCGAGCCACTCCAGATCCGGGCGGTAGGCGCCCAGCACACGCACCACCCGCCCCGAGGAGCAGCCGAAGTCCAGCACGCGACCCTCGCCGGGCAGCCCGCATCCGGCCTCGTCGAATGCCCGGACGACGAGGTCACCAAGCGCCGGCTCACCTCCGTGCGCGAGCGGTCCCCGCGCCATCGCGTGGACGTGCTCGGGCGGTTCCGCGCGGACCAGGCCGGTGCGTTGCAACGCGCCGGTGATGTCGTACGCCGCGGCGAAGATGGGGGCGAGGAGCACGCGTTCGGCCGGCGACGCCCGGTCCCAGTTGAGCCGCGTCGACCCTTCGAGGGCGCCTTCGACGGCGGCGAGGTCCTCAGGCGTCATCCGCTCGTAGAGCGCGGTGCTCACGGGGCCGCCAGGCTGCCGGCTCGAGCGATCCTGCCGGGCTGCCACCGGCGCCACGAGGGCATCGACCCGCGCCATCTGAAGCGGATCCGGCAAAGGGGGCTCGGGGTCGGCCTCGGCCCGGTTGCGTCTCAGAAGCTGGCGCATCCGGTGATGAGGCTAGAGGTTCTCCGCCACGCGAGGACTCTCGCGAAGGAAGAACCAGACCCCCAGCGCGAAGGTGCCGAAGATGAGGCCGAGCGGGGCCAAGACGTACCAGCCGTTGTCGAACAGGGCTGTGATGCTCGGGGCGCCGGGGTCGACCACGGCGTGGCGGACCTGCGCGAAGAGCGCCGACAGGGGGTTGCACAAGAACGCATGAAACACCCGTGACGAGAGCTGGTCCTGCACCAGCGTGGCGACGTAGAGGACCGACGAGGCATAGAACAGGATCTGGGTGACGACCTCCCAGATCGGCTGCACGTCGCGGTAGCGGACGTACAAGACACTCAGCAGCATGCCGACGCCGGTCCCGAGGAGGAACAGCAGCGCGACGATGACCGGGAGCTCGAGCCACGACCACCCCGGGTAGACGCCGTTGGCGACGGCGAAGATGAACACGGCGATCAGGGTCATGCCGAGGTTCAACAGCGCGGTCACGCTGATCGACAACGGGATGACCACGGGGTTGAACTGCATCTTGCGCAGCAGGCTCTCGCGCGACACGAGCGCCTGGACGCAGTTGCTCGTGACCTCCGAGAAGAAGGTGAAGAGCACGAGGGAGAAGAGGATGTAGATGCCGTAGTTCGGGACGTTCTTGTCCAGCCCGGCGATCTGCGTGAAGACGAAGTAGACGACGCTGAAGAGGGCGAACGGACGCACGAGCGTCCAGGCGAGTCCCAGAGCCGAGCCGTAGAACCGCAGCTTCCAGTCCGTGAGGGCCAGCGTCCACGTCAGGCTGAGCAGGCGCTGGGCCTCTTCCTTGCGCGTGGGCTCGTGCACGATCGCCACGACGGGCAGCGCGTGCGCGGGCGGCGGCGGTGTGGCGACGTCCGTCATGAGCGCTCCAAGCTGAACGTGTGCGGCAGGTCGATGAGACCGCCGGTCACGCGCGTGCCGTGGACGTAGAGCGACGCGAGGTCCTCGCGGACGTCCAGGACATCGGCACCGCCATTACGGGCGACCGACGGCGTGAGCTCGTACTTCGTGGGCGACATGACGGCATCGACGGAGATGCGGACCGTCAGCTCATCACCCGCCTTGAAGGACCCGGTCGCGGTCTCGGTCCATTCGGTGGTCGTGATGAAGACCGTGTGGCCCACGTCGTTGCGCAGGCTGAAGCCGATCACGGGCTCTTCGACGTCCGTGTGGAACCGCACGTGGGCGCACATGCTCACGCGGTCGTACTGGGCGATCTCGCCGGTGCGCTCGCCGTCCTTCTCATACCAGGCGTCGGAGATCTCGCAGGCCTTCTGATCGCCGTAGCGGCCCGTTTCGGCCTTGCCGTGGACCAGGCGACCGAAGTTCAGCTCGTTGTAGGCGCGCGCGATGGCGTGCGGCTCGCCGATCTTCAGGACGTCGCCGCGCTCGATGAGCATCGCTCGATCGCAGTAGCGCTCGACGGCATGCATGTCGTGCGTGACGAAGATGACCGTGCGGCCTTCGGCCTTGAGGCGATTGAACTCCTCGAAGCACTTCTGCTGGAAGGCGGCGTCGCCGACGGCGAGCACCTCGTCCACGAGCAGGACGTCGGCCGCCACCTGGATGGCGGTGGCGAAGCCGAGCCGGACGGCCATGCCGGAGGAGTAGTTCTTCAGTTTGAGGTCGATGAACTCCTCGAGCTCGGCGAACGCGATGACGCGGTCGAACGCCTCGGCCGCTTGGCGTCGCGTGAGGCCCATCATCACGCCGTTGATGACGACGTTGTCGCGCGCCGTGAGGTCGGGGTTGAAGCCGACGCCCAGCTCGATGAACGGCGACAGCCGGCCGTTGACGGTGATCTTGCCGCGCTCGGGCCGGTAGATGCCGGCCAGGCACTTGAGCATCGTGCTCTTGCCGGAGCCGTTGCGCCCGACGATCCCGAAGAACTCGCCCTGCTTGACCGTCACGTCGATGTCCTTCAGCGCCTTGAGCTCGTCGTACGTCGTCGAGCGCATCGGGTGCAGCAGGCGCTCCTTCAGCGTGGAGTACTGCACGTGCGGCAGACGGAAGGTCTTGAACACGTGGTCCAGGACAACCGCCGGCGGGGCAGCCTCCAGACGTGCGCGACGGGCATCCGCCGGCGACTCGGCGAGAGCGGTCACGGGGCAATGGTAGACGGTGCAGGCAGGATGGGCCTGGAGCGAGCAGGCCCCGTCTGTACCCTTGCCCGCAATGCGCTTCACCGTCGTCCCCACGCGTCTTGCCGGGCCGCTGCTCATCGAACCCGCCGTCTTCGGTGACGATCGTGGCTTCTTCAGCGAGACGTTCCGCGCGAACGAGCTCGCCGAGCTGGGTGTCAGCGAGACCTTCGTGCAGGACAACCACTCACGCTCCAAGCGCGGCACGATCCGTGGCATCCATTTCCAGATCGGCGCCGGTGCGTCCAAGCTGGTGCGGTGCGGGCGCGGGACGATCGTCGACGTGCTCGTGGACCTGCGTCGCGGATCGGCCACCTACGGCGAATGGGAGGCCTTCGAGCTCAGCGACGCCACCATGCGGATGCTCTACGCCCCGATCGGCTTCGGCCACGGCTTCTGCGTGACGAGCGACGTGGCCGACGTCCTCTACAAGCAGTCCAACTACTACTCCA
>JAOPZD010000378.1 GCA_025964295.1 Conexibacter sp. | reverse complement strand
CGATGCGCGAGCAGTCCCAGGCGCCGGCGGCCGGCGGGGACTTCCGCGTCGGCGACGACGTCCTGCACGCCGCGTTCGGCGAGGGCGTCGTGACCGGCACCGAGCCGGGCGGCGTCGTGACGATCCGCTTCGCCCGCGACGGCAGCGAGCGCAAGCTGATGGCGGAGTACGCGCCGCTCGAGAAGCGATGACGCGGTCGCGCCATCGCGTGTGGCATCGAGCGGTGCGGCCGCTGGAGAAGCGCTGATCCGCCCGCGCGGGTAGCGTCTAGAGCGTGAGCGCGGAGATCATCGACGGCAAGGCGATCGCGGCGAAGGTCCGGGAGGCGGTGGCCGCCGACGTCGCGGCCTACACCGAGCGCACCGGCCGGCGGCCCGGGCTGGCGACGATCCTCGTCGGCGAGGACCCGGCCAGCGCGATCTACGTCGCCAACAAGCGCAAGGCGGCGGGCGAGGTCGGCATCGAGTCCTTCCACCACCAGCTGGCCGACGACGCGTCCAACGACGAGGTCGAGGCGCTCATCGAGCGGCTCAACCACGATGACGACGTGTCCGGGATCCTCTGCCAGCTGCCGGTCCCCGACCACCTCGACGGCGTCCACCTCACCGGCCTGATCGACGCCCGCAAGGACGTCGACGGCCTCACGCCGCTGAGCGCCGGGTACCTGGCGCTGGGGCGCGAGGGGCTGCGGCCGTGCACGCCGGCGGGCGTCATGGTGCTGCTGGCCGAGACCGGCGTCGAGCTCACCGGCCGGCACGCGGTCGTCATCGGGCGCTCCAACCTGTTCGGCAAGCCGATGGCCCAGCTGCTGCTGGCCGCCAACGCGACCGTGACGATCGCGCACTCGCGCACCGCCGACCTGCCCGCCGTCGCCCGCGAGGCCGACGTGCTCGTCGCCGCGGTCGGCCGCGACCGGATGGTCAAGGGCGACTGGATCAAGCCGGGCGCGGTGGTCATCGACGTCGGGATCAACCGCTCAGACGACGGCCTGCACGGCGACGTCGACTTCGACGCGGCGGCGCAGGTGGCGCGCGCGATCACGCCGGTCCCCGGCGGCGTCGGCCCGATGACGATCGCGATGCTCCTGCGCAACACGCTGACCGCCGCCGAGCTCGTCGCCCGCGAGCAGGGGACGCCGGCATGACCCGGATGCGCCTGGGGGAGTGGGTCGCGGGCGCCGGCGCCGTCGGGCTGTTCGTCCTGCTGTTCTTCCGCTGGTTCGACGGCCCGGCCCGCGGCGGCTCAGGGTGGACGACCCTCGGCTGGTTCATCGACCTGCTGCTCTGCGTCGCGATCTTCGGCGGCCTCGCGTTGTCCTACATGACGGTCAAGCGCGCATCGCCCGCCTGGCCGGTCGGCGCGGGCGTGCTGACCTGGACCTTCGGCGCGCTCATCTTCCTCGTGCTCCTGGTCCGCGTGACGATCACGCAGCCCGGCGTCGACGAGCTGATCTCCGTCCAGCTCCCCGCCTACCTCGGCCTGCTCTGCGCGCTGCTCGTCCCCGTCGGCGGCTTCCTCAGCCTCAGCGACGAGCGCACCGACTCCGCCGAGGCGCGCGACTACCAGGCGCCGCCGGCGCGCTCGGTCCCCGGCACCTGAGCGTGGGCGTCCGGCCATGAAGCTCCTCATCACCGGCGCCCACGGCAAGGTCGGGCGCGCGACGACCGCGGCGGCGCTGGCCGCGGGACACAAGGTCACCGGCGTCGACCTCGCCCGTCCCGGCTTCGACCGGCCCGCGCCCGGCGCGCCGCGCTACCAGCAGGCCGATCTGACCGAGGCGGGCTCGGCCTTCGCGCTGCTGGCGCAGACCAGGTTCGACGCGGTCATCCACGCCGCCGCGATCCCGGAGCCGACCGGCAACCCGCCGCACGTCGTGTTCCACAACAACCTGATGGGCGCGTTCAACCTGCTGGAGGCCGCGGTGCGCTTCGGCGTGCCGCGCTTCGTCAACGTCTCCAGCGAGACCGTGCCGGGCTTCTTCTTCCCCGAGCGCCCGTGGCTGCCGGACTACCTGCCGATCGACGAGGAGCATCCGGTCCGCCCGCAGGACCCCTACGCGCTGGCCAAGTCCTTCTCCGAGCAGCTCTGCGACGCCGCCGTCCGGCGGTCGGACATCAAGACCATCACGATCCGGCCGTCCTGGGTCCAGAACGACGACAACTACGCCTGGAACCTCGGCCCGCAGCTGCGCGACCCCGACACGCCGAGCGCCGGCTTCTGGGCCTACATCGACGCCGAGGACCTCGCCGATGCGCTGCTGCTCGCCGCCGCCTCCGACCTGCCCGGCCACGAGGTCTTCTACATCGCCTCGCCCGACGCCGCCTCCAACCTCACGCTGCCCGAGCTGCTCGAGCGCCACGACCTCGCCGGCCGGATCGAGCTGCGCGACCTCGACCGCCCCGACGCGGGCGGCATCTCGATCGCCAAGGCCCGCCGCCTGCTCGGCTACGACCCGCGGCGGTCGTGGCGGGACCACCTCGACACGTCAGGCGAGCCGCGAGCCTCCTAAACTCGCGGATCGCATGATCGACCGCGAGCAGGTACTCCACGTCGCCCGGCTGTCCCGCCTCGAGCTGTCCGACGACGAGGTCGGGCGGATGGCGACGGAGCTGTCGTCCGTCCTCGGCCACATCGAGAAGATCGGCGAGCTGTCGCTGGACGACGTGCCGCCGACCAGCCACGTCGTGGAGGTCGCCAACGCGCTGCGCCCGGACGTCCCGGTGCCGTGCCTGCCGCGCGAGGCCGCGCTGGCCCAGGCGCCCGCGGTCCAGGACGGCGGCTTCCTCGTCCCCAGCCCGCAGGCCGGCGGGGAGACCGCGTGACCGATCTCACCACGCTCACCGCCAAGCAGGCGGCCGACGCCGTCGGCCAGGGCGACCTCGACGCCACCGAGCTGTTCGAGGCCTACCGCGCCAAGGCGGCGGCCGACGACCTCAACGCCTACACCTGGGTCGCCGAAGCGGCGCCCGACGGGGGCGCCGCCGACGCCGCGCGCACCCGGCCGCTGGCGGGCGTGCCGCTGGCCGTCAAGGATCTCTTCTGCACCGAGGGCGTCCCGAGCCAGTCGGGCTCGAAGATCCTCGAGGGCTACTGCCCGCCGTACACGTCGACGGTCGTGCGCAAGCTGCAGGAGGCCGGCTCGCCGATCCTCGCCAAGACCAACCAGGACGAGTTCGCGATGGGCTCCTCGAACGAGAACTCGGCCTA
>JAOPZD010000373.1 GCA_025964295.1 Conexibacter sp. | reverse complement strand
GAACGCCCGCAGGCTGGCGTGCTCCTCGGCGCAGGCGGGGCAGCCGCGGAGGTGGGCGGCGAGTCCGGGCATGGCGTGCTCCGCGTCGCCGACGAGCACCTCGCGGTCGACGTAGGCGTCGAGCTGGGCGAAGCACTCGTCACAGGAGACCTCGGCGGCGGCGGGGCCGAGGAGGCGGCCGATGGCCTGGTCGAGATGGGGATCGGTCATGGCGCGAGGGACTCCAGGTCGTGCCCGGCGGCGGCGAGCCGGCCGCGCAGCTTGCGGCGGGCGTCGTGCAGGGTCTTGTAGAGAGCGCCGCGCGTGGTGTCGAGGCGCTCGGCGAGGACGTCGATCGGGATCCCCTGGACGGTGAGCGCGACGAGCACCTCGCGCTGATGCGACGTCAGCGCGGTGTCGATCAGCGAACGGATCGCACCGAGCAGCTCGGTCTGGCGGAACTGCGCTGCCGGCCCGGCGCGGTCGTCGCCGACGGTCAGCCAGGCGTCGGGGTCGAGGACGACCTCGCGGTGCTGCCACGCGCGCCGGCGAACGCGCACGGCGGCTTCGTAGAGGGCGAACTTGTAGGCCCAGGTGCTGAAGCGGCTGGCGCCGCGGAAGTCGTCGAGCTTGGCCATGACGGCGACGAAGGCGTCGTCGGCGGCCTGCAGCGCGAGGTCATCGGCGTCGTTGCCCCGCACATGCGCGAGGGCGGCGCTGCGCCGGGCGATCTCGAAGCGCGCGGCCCGGAGCAGCATCGCGTGCAGCTCGAGGATCGCCTGGTCGTGACGCGGCCCGTCCGCGCGCAGCCGCGCGAAGAGGTCGTCGCGCGCGGCGAGCGGCGTGCTGCCGGTCGATGCCTGGCTGGGATGGGTCATGCGGGGGGCGGGTCGATCGGCGCGAGGATCCGTGCGGCCAGCGGCGCCGGGCATCCGCGGTCGGTCAGCTGCAGGATCGCACGGACGTCGTAGCGCAGGTCGGCGGCGATCTGGGCGGCGAGGGCGGCGTCGAAGCCCGCGCGGCGCAGCTGGCTGCGGCGCCAGGGGAGCATCGTCGCCCAGTCCTCGGCCTGGCGGGACGCGTGGGCCATCACCGGTGCAGGCCCGGAGGATCGTAGGCCCAGGCCAGCCGCGCGAGGGTCAGCGCGCCGAGCATGAGCCCGAAGTCGCGCAGCGCGACGTCGTAGTACCCCGACAACGTGAGCAGGTTGATGATGATGCCCAGCAGCCAGCCGGCGACCAGCGGCGCGCCGTAGCGCGGCTTGAGCGCCACGGCGAGGCCGGCGACGATCTCGATCACGCCGACGAGGTGCATCGCGTCATGGGCGTCGCCGGGCAGGATGTCGTTGATCCACGGGGCGAGGTACTGGGTCCAGTCGACCATGATGTTGAAGAACTTGTCCAGGCCGAAGGCGATCGGCGCGACGGTGAACGCCAGGCGCAGCAGCATGAAGGCCTGGTAGCCGGGGTCGCTGCGCGCCAGGGGAGCGACGGGTGCGGCGGGTCGCAGCGGCGCGGCGGTGTGAGCGGACATGTGGTGCCTCTCGTCGTTGGGGATCCGTCACCACGTCTGCGTCACCACCGGCCGGGTTCTTACGCCCCGGCCTAGGCGCAGGACCTCGGGCAGGCCGCCACGCCGGTGCGCGCGCCGCCGGCGGATCGCGCCGTTGCCGTCGGAGAGCAGGCGCTCGAGGTTGCCACAGCGTGCCGCGCACCGGGCTGCCCGGCGGACGCGGCTGACGCGCCGGCACGGAAGCGACCTTTCGAGCGAGGGAGATGCACCGGCGGCGACCGGTCGTCTGTGGTGCCAGCAGACCGGTCCCTCGCATGCGGGTCGTCGTTCTCCCGGCCGGCTACGACGGGCCGTCGCGCATCGATCGCGCGCAGTAGGAGCGTCCCCCGCCGGGAGCTCAGCCGGGCTGGTCGACCGTGGGCGGCAGCAGCGCCGCCTGGCTGTCGCGTCGCCACTCGATCAGCAGCGCGGTGGCGTCGTCGTTCAGCGCATCGGGCTGCTCGCCCACGATCGTCTGGCGCAGGCGCCGCAGCGTCTCGGGCGCGGGATGGCCGGTGGCCGCCTCGCGCTCGATGAACGCGCTCAGGCCCTCGATCGCGAAGGGGCGCCCGTCGCGCCCGCGCGCCTCGGTCAGCCCGTCGGTGTAGAGCAGCACCAGGTCGCCGGGCTCGAGCATCTCGTGGGCGACGTGCGCGACCGGCCCGTCGAGCGGGACGCCGAGCGGCAGGCACGGAGTCGCCGACAGGATCCGGGCGGTCCGCCCGTTGCGGACGACCAGGGGCGGCGGGTGGCCGGCGCTGATCCACGACAGCCGTCCGCTGCGCAGATCGAGCTCGGCGATGATGGCGGTGACGTAGCGCTCGTCGGGGAACTGGTCGGCGACCGCGTCGTGCATGGCGTCGCGGGTCTCGACGAGGTCGAGCTCGTCGCGCCGGCTGTGGCGGTAGGCGGCGACCGCGAAGGCGGCCACGCCGGCGGCGGCCAGCCCGTGGCCCATGGCGTCGAAGACCGCGAGGTGCAGGACGCCGTCGTTGACAGCGTAGTCCAGGGCGTCGCCGCCGTTGTCGTAGGCGGGCTCGAGCATCCCGGCCAGCACCAGGCCGTCGGTGGCGAAGACGAGCGGCGGCGCCAACGACCAGGCCAGCTCGGAGGCGATGGTCATCGACCGGCGGCGGCGCGTCTTCTCGAACGTGTCGCCGTAGGCGCCCTTGGTGACGATGAGCATCGCGACGAGGTGCGCGTAGCGCTCGGAGACCGTCAGCAGCTCGTCCGGCGCCGGCCCGGCGGGGAACGTGATGCCCATGACCCCGAGGCGCTCGGTGCCGTCGATGAGCGGAACCCAGAGCCGCAGCGGACCGTCGGCGGCGTGGGGCGCCTGCAGGATCGTCGTCGCGGCGAAGGCGCGCCCGGCGATCGTCCCGGCGATCGAGAGCGTCTCGCCCCGGTCGCCGTCGACCGGGATCGGCACGAGCGCGTCGAGCTCGTAGTTGACGAGGTAGAGGTCGACCGCGCAGGCCCCGATGCTGCGGGCCTGGTCGGCGACGATGGCGGCCAGGTCGGACGGCGCGCTGAGGTGCGTGCGGCGCAGCAGCTCGGTCAGCAGCTCGACGACCTGGTCGTCGGAGCTCCTGGGCACGTCGTGGTCCGGGGGTCGATGCGCTTCCATGATGATGGAGTCCGAGGGCCGAGCACTGGCGCTCGGCCCGGCGCCGGCACCCGCACGCCCCGAACCTCTCGTGCGGCCAAGTCTAGACGCGCCGGGCGCCCGGCTCGGTGGCGGCCGAGCTCCTCCGTGCGTGGCCGGTGGTCGTCAGCCGGCTGACGCGGTGGCGGTGACCGCGGCGCCAGCCGCTGATGGGCTTCTTCACCGACACGAGCATCTGCATCGGCTGCAAGGCGTGCGAGGTCGCGTGCAAGGAGTGGAACCAGATCCCGGCCTCGCCCGGTGGCTTCATCGGCGAGTCCTATGACAACACGATCGACCTCGGCGCCGACAGCTGGCGCCACGTGGCGTTCATCGAGCAGCGCAAGCCGGTCGACGCGGGGGACGACGGCACGAGCCTCGTCGAGACCGCCGCGCTGGGCGGCCTGGCCGGCGCAAGGGCGCGTCTCGCACCCAGGCCGGCTGAGCGCTACGGGGCCGGTCAGGCCGGCTCGGGCGCCGCGGCCTGGGGCACGAGGACGAAGCTCTCGATGGCCATGTCGGGGTCGAGGTGGTTGGCGCTCATGAACGCGGCCACCTCGCGTCCGGTGATCTCCTCGACGCTGGCCACGAGATCGGCGCCCATCGTCTGCTGGAAGGCGAAGCGCATGGTCATGACGAGCTCGCCCTTGCCACCGTCGGCGAGGCTGCGCTCGCCCTTGGTCAGCGTCTCCTCCAGCAGCACGGTGACCAGGTCCTTGGTGATGTGGGTGCGGGCCTTGGTCGGTCCGCGACCCGTGTACTCGCTGAGGAGGCGCACGACGGCGTTGGAGATCGCCGCTGCCTTCGAGCCGCCGTTGGCGATGGGCTGCTCTGCTTCGGTGCCGGACATGGTCCGCAACCGTTCTCGCCTCCCTCCTGGGAACGGGCGCGCGCGAAAAGAAGGAGAGAGACGGATGAACCGTCCGCGCGGCCCGCGTTCCTCACCCGTCCTCGTGCAGTCCGGGTAGAACTCGCGTACGACCAGTGTACCGGTGGGCCCAACGCCGCTTCGGCCCAAGGCGACCGCGCGTAGGCTGGCGCGATGCGCGACGACGACGCCGTCCTGAACGCCCCGATCGCCATCGAGGAGGCCCAGCTCGACGACCTCCGCGCACGCCTGGCCACCACGCGCTGGCCGGATCCTGAGCCGGTGGGCGACTGGTCGCAGGGCATCCCGCTCGCCTACGTCCAGGAGCTGTGCGCGACCTGGGCCGGCGACTACGACTGGCGCCGCTGCGAGGCCGAGCTGAACGCCGCCGGTCCGGCGCGCACGACGATCGACGGGCTCGGCATCCACTTCCTGCACGTCCGCTCGCCGCGGCCCGACGCGATGGCGCTGCTGCTCACCCATGGTTGGCCGGGGTCGGTCGTCGAGTTCCTCGACGTGCTCGGCCCGCTGAGGGAGGAGTTCCACGTCGTCTGCCCGTCGCTGCCCGGCTACGGCTTCAGCGACCGGCCGCGGGAGCCCGGCTGGGGCGTGGACCGGATCGCGCGCGCGTGGGCGGTGCTGATGGCGCGGCTGGGCTATGACCGCTACGGCGCCCAGGGCGGCGACTGGGGCGCGGTGGTCACGACGCGCCTGGCGCAGGTCGACGCCGAGCACCTCGCCGGCATCCACGTCAACATGCCGATCGTCGGGCCGGACGCGATCGCCGCGGCGGGCGACCCGACGCCGGCCGAGCAGGCCGCGCTCGACGTCTTCGCCGAGCATCGCCGCACCGGCATCGGCTACTCGAACCAGCAGGCGACGCGGCCGCAGACGCTCGGGTACGGCCTCGCCGACTCGCCCGCCGCGCAGTGCGCGTGGATCGTCGAGAAGCTCTACGCCTGGACCGACAACGACGGCCATCCCGAGGACGCCGTCCGCCGCGAGCGCCTGCTCGACAACGTCATGATGTACTGGTTGACGAACACGGGCGCGTCCTCGGCGCGGCTGTACTGGGAGGCGCTGGGCCAGCGCGACTTCGAGCCGGTCGACGTGCCGGCCGGCGCCTCGGTCTTCCCGCGCGAGATCTTCCCCGCGTCGGAGCGCTGGGTCCGCGCTCGCTACCGCGACCTGCGCCACTACCGCGAGCTGGACCGCGGCGGCCACTTCGCGGCGCTCGAGCAGCCCGCGCTGTTCGTCGACGAGCTGCGCGAGTTCTTCCGCGGCGTCCGGCAGTAGCCGATCGGAAGCGGACCTACCGCCGGCTGGTCTTGGCCCCGATGAGGCGGGCGATGGTGTCGCGGGCCGAGGTGAGGTCGGGCTCGAGGTGGTTGATCTCGTCGTTGTAGACGAATGCCTCGCCGAGGCGGACGACGGCGTAGGAGAGCGTCGCGGGATCCAGCGGGGCCTGCCATCCGTCGCGCTGCTCGGTGGTGGTGATCAGCTCCTGGACGGCCTGCACGAGGCGCCCGTGGACGGCATGGCGGGAGGTCACCAGGCGCAGGGCGCGCTCGCCGTCGTTCTCGAGGAAGACGCGCAGCGGGCCCGCGGCGGCGGTCCGGTGCAGGAAGCCGAGGGTGACGCTCAGGGCGTACTCGGGGCCCTTGCCCTTGGCTTCCTGGACCGCATCGGCCAGGAGCTCCTCGGTCAGCGACCAGATGACGTCGACCAGCAGGGCGTCGCGATCGCCGGTCCAGCGGTACAGCGTCGGTCGCGAGATGCCGAGCTCCTGCGCGAGCTGGCTCATGTCGAGCCGCTCGCCCTTGAGGAACGCGCGCCGCGCCAGGCGGAACGCCTCGGCGGGCGTCGCGCGCGGCGCGGACTCGGCGGCGGCGGTCGCGGCCTGGTAGGCGAGCGATGGTGCCGGCGGCTGGTTCGCGGGGGCGGCCACGACCGCAGCATACGCCGGGCGCAACACGCGCTCCAGATGACGCGCCGCATGGCACTTCGCGAAAATGACGCTTGACTTTACAAATCACGTATCTGTACGGTCGGCCTCATGTCCCTGCGCACCGCGGTCTCGACCCTCCTGCTCGCCCTGTCCCTCGCCGTCGCGGCGCCCGCGAGCGCGGCGCCGTTCCCGTTCGAGCCGATCGCGGTCAAGCGCATCGACCTGCCGAGCAGGATCAAGGAGGCCACGCGGCCGCTCTTCGCCGCCGACGGCCGCCACGTCCTGTTCCACTACGACCGCGAGCTGTGGATCAGCACGCTGAAGGGGACCCACGTGGCCTGCCTGTCCTGCGGGGTGGCCAACAGCCCCCGGTCGCCGGGTGAGGACCTGGCGACCCCGTTCCCCGACGGCAAGCGGGTCTTCTTCGGCGGCTACGTCCAGCCGGGCCCGGCGGAGATGGCGGTGCTGGAGTGCCGCCCCAGCGTCGCGGACTGCAGGACGAAGAAGATCCTGCCGGTCGACTTCTCCCGGGCCCAGCCGACGACCATCGCCCCGGGCGGGGCCGTGAGCGTCCCGCAGTCCAACCTCCTGGGGTCCTCCACCGCCAAGCTCTCCCCGGACGGCAAGCACGTCGGGTTCTCTGACCTGCGGTCCGACAGCATCCTCAACATGGTCGTCGGCAAGCTCCGGCGGGCCGGCGCCAAGTACGAGGTCACCGATCCACGGGTGATCAACCCCGCCGGGCCGGCCTCCGCGACCGACCCGCGCGTCGCGGGCTGGTCGGACAGCTCGGCGCTGTATGAGTTCAAGTCGTTCGCCCATGGCGGCGCGGAGGCGACCTACGTCCAGGTCGGAGGGATCAACCGCGGGCCCGACGTGTGGTCGGTCAACCTCAAGACGGGCAAGCGCACGCGCCTCACTGCGCACCCCGACTGGGACGAGGACGACGCCGTCTCGCCGGACGGCAAGGTGATGGCCTTGTGGAGCAACCGCACGATGCACTTCACCGACTGGCTCCAGGGCCTCCTGCCGGTCCGCGACTTCATCGGCGCTCCGGCGGCCGTCATGGCCTCGGGGGCGATCGGCGCGAACAAGATGTGCCACGGACCGATGTGGCTGCTGCCGTCCAGCGGCGATCAGGGCGGGACGCTCGCCGGCCAGCCGATCGTCGACTACGACTACCCGGACGTGAGCGTGACCAACAACCTCACCGGCGCCCCGCAGTGGAGCCCGGACGGGACGATGCTCGCGCTCAACACCAACCTGGCCAAGCAGCCCTACGACCCGCCGCGCGGTCGCAACGCGCCGTTCCTGCTCGTGGCGCGCCTCACCGCGCGCAAGCCGGCCCGGCCCCTCCGGACCGTCAGCTCGGACGTGGGCGCGTGGGCGCCGGCGGCGAGCGACTACCACGGCGCGATGGGGTTCAAGGGGACCGTCAGCCTCGCCGGTCCCGGCGGCGGGACGGTGACGGTGACCTACGGAGGCGAGCCCGGGCCGGGCGCCTTCCTGGGCGGCCAGTGGACCGAGACCTACACGGACTACTCCGACGACGGGACCGACGTCGTCAACGGCACGGTCAAGGTCACCGGGCTCACGGAGGGCACCTACAGCGCGCACCTCACGATGACCGGCCGCCACACGGGGACCCAGGACGCCGAGCTCGTCATGAAGCGCCTCAGCGTCACCGGCCACGCCGAGTCGACCCTCGACGGCAAGACCATCAGCGGGCCGCAGGCCGACATGCTCGACGGCGGCGCCTGCCCGAGCCTGCTGCCCAAGAAGCCCGCGCTGCACGTCACCGCGAGGAGCGCCGGGAAGGGCGTCTACCGCCTCAGCGTGACCGCGAGCATCGCGGGCATGGGCGCGACGGAGTCGTCGGTGGACACGCGGCCGGTCGACCACGCAACGATCGCGGTCGGCGGCCGCTCGACGGTCACCGACGCCCACGGCGTCGCGACGGTCACGGTCCACGCGGCTCGCGCGCGGGTCACGGTCACGGCGGGCACCACGCTGGCGCCGACCTCGATCTCGCTCGAGGGCCGCTGATGGCCTAGATGGGGTATTCCGCGAGACGGTCCGGGCGATCGGCCGTCCGGGTGGATGCCTGACGCCGCACGATTTCGCGGCCGATCCTGGTTGGATCGGCAAGGAATCGGGTGGTGTCAGGCGCCGGCGGGGCCGTCGAGCGGCCGCACCGGACCCGTGGAATACCTCATCTAGTCCTGCGAGAGCCAGTCCAGCAGCTCGTCGAGGACCGCCTCCTGGCCCGCGGGCACGCCGTCGGTCGCGGCCCGGACGAGCTCGCGCTTGCGGTCGATCACGGCGGCGATCCGCTCGTCGATCGTGTCGGCCGCGAGCAGGTACCAGGCGGTGACAGCTTCCTCCTGGCCGATGCGGTGCACGCGGTCCTCGGCCTGGTCGTGGGCCGCGGGCGTCCAGCCCAGCTCCACGAACGCGACGTTGGACGCCGCGGTCATCGTCAGGCCGACGCCGGCGGCGTCCAGCGAGCAGACGATCAGCCGGCAGGCGGCGTCGGCCTGGAAGCGGTCGACCTCGGCGGCGCGGCCGTCGGCGTCCAAACGGCCGGTTGCGCAGGCCGCGCCGGGGAAGGCCTCCAACAACGCGTCGCCGATCTCGCGGTGGCGGGTGAAGACCACCAGCTTCTCGCCGGTCTCGAGGAAGCTGGCGATCCACTCCTTGGCGCCGTCGAGCTTGCCGCGGGCGGCGATCAGCGCCAGCTGCGTGATCCGGACCAGGGCCTGGGCGCGGCGGGCGCGCTGCTCGGCGTCGCGGCCGCGCTCCCGGATGGCGGCGGCGCGCGCGTCGTCGTCCAG
>JAOPZD010000353.1 GCA_025964295.1 Conexibacter sp. | reverse complement strand
CCCAGCGCGCGAGCTCGGCGTCCCAGGCGTCCAGCGCACCCTCGCCGACGCGCCCGCCCCGGATCCGGCCCAGCAGCGCGTTGCGCTGCGCCATCGCCCGCGAGTAGTGCCCGCGGGTCGCCGACCGTGACGGCCACAGCGCGGCGACGAGCTGGTCGAGGTGCGCGCGACGGCCGGTCGGCGCGCCCTTGACGAGCTCCAGGCGGTCGGGGAGGAAGACGCTGACCAGCGGCCGCGCCGGCGAGTCGGTCAGCCGCTCGACCGGCGCGCCGTCGACCTTCAGCCGCTTGGGCTCGCCGGGCTGGAAGCCGACGCTGAGCGTGTGGCGGTCGCCCTCGGCGTCGCGCGTGTCGACCTCGACCCGCGCCGCAGGGGCGTCGAAGCGCACCACCTCGCGCTCGTTGGTCGTCCGGCACGACCGCGACGTGCAGCCGAAGTACAGCGCCTCGAGCAGGTTGGTCTTGCCCGCCCCGTTGGGCCCGTGCAGCACCGTCAGCCCGGCGCCCACCGCCACGTCGGCGGCCGCGTAGGTGCGGAAGTCGCGCACGCGTAGGCGCTCGACGCGCATCCGTTCCTCAGACGTTCAGGCGGATCGGCATGATCAGGTAGAGGAAGCCGCTCTCGTCGGCGCCCTCGATCAGGCCGGGCCGCAGAGGGCTGATGAGCTTGAGGATCAGGTCGTCGGAGCCGACGCTGTCGAGGCCGTCGCGCAGGAACTCGGGGTTGAAGCCGATCTCGAACGGCTCGCCGGCGAAGGGCACCGGCAGCGGCTCGGAGGCCTCGCCGACGTCCGGCGTCTGGGCCGAGACCGTCAGCTCGCCGTCGCCGAAGCTCAGCCGCAGCGGCGCGTTCTTCTGCGCCATCAGGCTGATCCGCTTGACGACGTCGCCAAGCTCCTCGCCGCTGATCCGCAGCTGGTGCTCGTAGCCGTCGGGGATCAGCTGGCGGTAGTTGGGGAACTGCCCGTCGATCAGACGCGACGAGAGCACCGCGCCGCCGACCTCGAACACGACCTGGTTGGAGCGCACGCCGATCCGGATGACGTCGGCGCCGGTGTTGGCGACGACCGAGCGCAGCTCGTCCAACGCGCGGGCCGGGACGTTGGCCTCGAAGCCGGGGTCCAGCGGCACCTCCAGCGCGGTCTCCTTGACGCTCAGGCGGTAGGAGTCGGTCGCGACCATCCGCAGCTCCGAGCCGGAGGCGCTGACCAGGATCCCGGTGAGGATCGGGCGCGTCTCGTCGCGCGACGCCGACTTCGACACCATCTCGATCGTGTCCACGAACGCGTGTGCGGGGACGTCGACGACCGTGTCGTCGGGCTCGGTGGGCATGGTCGGAAGCGGCGGGAAGTCCTCGGCCCGCAGCGTGCGCAGGTGGAACTTCGCCGAGCCGGCGATGACCTCGACGTCCTGCTGCTCAGGCCGGAGCTCCAGCTCGACGCGCTCGGCGTTCTTGGGCAGCGAGCGCGCGACGTCGAGCAGCAGGCGGGCGGGCAGGACGACCGTGCCCTCGCGCTGGACCTCGGCGGTCAACGGGACGCGCAGGGCGATCTCCATGTCGGTGGCGCGCAGCTCGACGCCGGCGGACGTCGCGGCGAGCTGGACGCCCGACAGGGCCTGCACGGCGCTACGCGTCGAGGCGACGCGGGAGACGGACTGCAGCTGGGCGAGCAGATCGGCGCTCGCGGCGGAAAGCTTCACGATGGAGACCTCAGAAGGAAAGAGTCAGGAGTCATAGGGGCTGTTGACGTGTGGACAGCCGCTGAGACGACCGGATGTTGCGGGGTTTTCGCGCACACGAGCCGACGGAGTCTGTCAACAGCGCCGGTCAAACCGACGCGTCGCGGGCAGGATCGGTCAACCGGGCGGTGATCGTCGCCACCGCGTCGTAGGCGTCCGGGTCGGTTCCGATGCGGTTCGCCGCACGCTTGCAGGCGTGCAGGACGGTGGAGTGGTCGCGGCCGCCGAAGTGGCGCCCGATGGCCGGCAGCGTCTCGTGCGTGTGCTCGCGCGAGAGGTACATGGCGACCTGGCGGGGCCAGGCGACGCGGGCCGCGCGGCTCGGCGAGAGCAGCTCCTCGCGGGTGAGCCCGAAGACGTCGGCGACCACGTCCTGGATCCGCTCGACGGTCGGCGGGCCCGCGGCACGCGCAGCGGCGGCCCGCCCGTAGAGCTGGGTGAGGACGTCGTCGGCCAGCGCGCGGGTGATCGGCGCGTCGGTCAGCGAGGCGTAGGCGACGACGCGGATCAGCGCGGCCTCGAGGCTGCGCACGTTGTCGGTCACGCGCTGCGCGATGAGCTCCAGGACGCCGTCGCCGCCCACGTCGATGCCGTCGTGGTGGGCGCGCTTGCGCAGGACGGTCAGGCGGGTGGCGTCGTCGGGCGAGCGGATGTCGACCAGCAGGCCGGACTCGAAGCGCTGGCGCAGCCGGTCCTCCAGGCGCGCCATGTCGCGCGGCGGGCGGTCGGAGGTCAGGACGAGCTGGCTGCCGGTCTCGTGCAGCGCGTTGAAGGTGTGGAAGAACTCCTCCTCGGTCTTGACCTTGGACTCGAGGAACTGCACGTCGTCGATGAGCAGGACGTCGTTGCGGCGGTAGCGGTGCTTGAACGCGTCGATGTCCCGGGCCTTGAGGGCCTCGAGGAACTCGTTCGTGAAGCGCTCGACCGTCGTGTAGCGGACGGTGAGGCCGCCGCCGTAGGCGCGGACGTAGTTGCCGATCGAGTGCAGCAGGTGCGTCTTGCCGACGCCGGGCGGGCCGACGATGAACAGCGGGTTGTAGGCCTGACCGGGGAGCTCGGCCACCGCGAGCGCCGCGGCGTGGGCGAAGCGGTTGGCGTCGCCGATCACGAACTGCTCGAAGGTGTACTTCGGGTTCAGGCGCGAGACCGCGTCGTCGAAGAGGACGGAGCGGGGGTCGTCGGGGAGCGCGGCCTTCGTGGCGGACGCGGCGCCGGGCGCCGCACCGGTGGCTGCTGCTGCCGCCTCGCCGGCGTCGCGCACCTCGATCGTCGCCGCGCTGCCGGCGCCGAGCACCGTGCGCGCCGCGTCCTGCAGGATGCCGACGAAGCGCTGCTGGACCCACGCGCGCACCTCCGCGGGCGCGAGGACGACCACGCGCTCGCCGTCGAGGCCGCCCCAGCGCAGCGGCGCCAGCCAGACGTCGTACGTCGACTCCGGCACCCGCTGGCGCAGCTCCGCCTGCAGGCGGGTCCAGATGGGGGCGGGGTCCGTCGTCACGGCAGGGGTGGTCGGCTCCTTCGGAGCGGCGTTGCGGAAGCTGGGCGAGGAGCCGGCGGCGGAGGCGATCGGGGAGGCCCGCTTGCCTCGTCGCGCCGGCGGGCCAGAAACGTAGCAGGTGCCTTCGGGCCGTCGGGGGCTGTGGAGGGCACGCCGCGCACGACGCCGCAAATGCCGCTGAAATCCGCTGCGGAGCGGTCAGCTCGACGCCTGTGGATGCGTGTTAGCAGGCGTGGTGGACGGTGTGGACAGGCGTCTGCGGGCGGTGGACGGTACACTGGCCCGCCGGTCTTTCGACCTCCCCGACGGAGCACGATCTTCAATGAAGCGCACCTACCAGCCCAAGCGTCGCAAGCGCGCCCGCGCCCACGGCTTCCGCAACCGCATGGCGAGCCGCGCCGGCCGCGTCGTGCTGAAGCGCCGCCGCGACAAGGGTCGCAAGCGGCTGACCGTCTGAGCCTGCCTGTGGACGGGCTCCCGCGCGCGGGCGGCATCAAGCGGCCTAAGAAGGGCCGGCTGTCCCGCAGCGCCGAGTTCGAGCGCGTCTACCGCCAGGGCCGGTCGCTGGGCAACCGGCACCTCGTCCTCTACGTGTTCCCGCGCGGCACCGCCGCCGCGCCGGCGCCCGCACCGTCCGGCCCCCAGGAGCTCTCCGCGGGGCCGCGCCTCGGCCTGTCCGTGTCGCGCAAGGTCGGCGGCGCCGTGGACCGCAACCGCGTCAAGCGCCTGCTGCGCGAGGCCTTCGCCACCGAGGGTCAGCGCCTCCCGCCCGACACCGACGCGGTCGTCGTCGCCCGTCCCGAGGCCCGGGAGCTCGCCGAGCGCGAGGGCCTGGAGGGCGTCCGCGCCGCCCTGGGCGAGCTGATCGGCCGCTCGGTGGGCGAGAAGCCCGCCGCCCCCGCGCCGTCGTGAGCGGCGTCCGCGGCTGGGCCCGCCGCGTCGCGGTGGCGCCGATCGTCGCCTACCAGAAGCTGATCTCCCCGCTGCTGCCGCGGCGCTGCAAGTACGAGCCCACGTGCTCGGCCTACGCCGCGCAGGCGATCGGCCGCTACGGCATACTCCGGGGCCTGGTCCTGGCCGGTTGGCGGTTGCTGCGCTGCAACCCTTGGAGCCACGGCGGCTTCGACCCCGTCGAGGACCAGCGCCTCTTCCGCACGCCGTCCTCGTCTCCCGCCCGGCCCCCGTCCGCCTGAGCCATGGTCCCCATCACCGCGAACATCCTGCAGCCGCTCGTCGATGTCTTCGAGACGGTCCTCAAGTTCTTCCACGACAGCTTCGGCGCCAGCTGGGGCCTGTCGATCATCCTGCTGACGATCGTCGTCCGCGCGGCGCTGCTGCCGCTGGCGGTCAAGCAGTTCCGCTCGATGCAGGCGCTGCAGCGCATCGCGCCGCACCTGAAGGTCCTGCAGGAGAAGTACAAGGACGACAAGCAGCGTCTTCAGCAGGAGACGATGAAGTTCTACCAGGAGCACAAGGTCAACCCCTTCGCCTCGTGCCTGCCGCTCGTGGCGCAGCTCCCGGTGTTCCTGTCGCTGTTCTACATGCTGCGCAAGGACCTGCGGCACGACATCTGCCCGGACATCAACCCGGCCTCGGTGTCCAACCCCAAGCCGTGCGGGCAGACCGACGCGTCGCAGTTCTGGTTCATCCACGACATCACCGACAAGGCGACGGGCACGGTCCTGATCGTGCTGCTGGTGCTCTACGTCGGGTCGCAGCTCGTCTCGTCGCTGCTGATGATGACCGCGACGGCCGACCAGAACCAGAAGATCATCATGCTGGTCCTGCCGTTCCTGTTCGTCGGGTTCGTCTTCCGCTTCCCGGCCGGCCTGATCATGTACTGGATCACGACGAACGTCTGGACCATCGGCCAGCAGCAGTTCCTGCGCCGCGTGATCGGCAGCAAGGCGCCTCCGCCTCCGCCCCTGCCAGGGACGCCGGAGGCCAAGGAGGCCTCGGCCGCCCACGCGGCTGCCGCGGACGCCGGAGGCGGAAGCAGCGGTGGCGGCGGGCTGTTCGGGCGCCTGGCCGGCGTCGGGTCGGGGTCTGGGTCCGGCTCGGGCTCGGGCAACGGCGCGGCCGCGCAGGACGAGTCGCGCGTGACCAAGGCGCCGCCGCCGCCCCCGCGACAGCGCAAGCGCAAGCGTTCGGGACGGAGGCGATAGCGATGGCGGCCGAGCGGACCCAGGAGGAGACCCTTCAGGACCTGCTGGAGCACATCGTCGCGGGCCTCGGCCTGGAGGCGACCGTCGAGATCGTCTCCAACGACGACGCGCTCGTCGGCACGCTGCACGGCGAGGAGCTCGGCATCTTCATCGGCCGTCACGGCCAGACGATCGACGCCGTCCAGCACCTCGCGCAGCGGATCCTGCTGGCCGATCCGGAGACGGAGCGCCGCCGGATCGTCGTCGACGCCGAGGGCTACCGCGCCCGCCGCCGCGAGGCGCTGGAGAAGCAGGCCGACCAGGCCGCGATCGACGCCGAGTCCTACGGCCGGCCGATCGCCCTGGACGCGATGACCGCCTCGGAGCGCAAGCACGTCCACGAGTACCTCCGCGAGCGCGGCGGGGTGGACACGCACTCCGAAGGCGACGAGCCGGAGCGCCACCTCGTGGTGTCGCCGCTCGGCCGGACGACCCCCACGACCTGACGCGCGACCCCGCTTCGCAGCACCGTTTCATGTGAAACGCCCGCCGGTGGCTCCGGCGGGCGTTTTGCGTTTGGCGCCACCCGCTCCTTCGGCCACTACGCCAGCAGGGCCGTCCACGGGCTTCTGACCGACGTTCGCGGGAACGGTGCCGGTTGGGCGGCCGATCCCGCGGTCGAAGCGATGGGACGGCCGCCTTCCTTGGTCGCCGCCGGAGTTCTCGCGGACCCGCTCGGCCGGTTGCGAGCGCAGCGAGTATTGGCGGGCCGATCGTCCGCCTTGGGAGCTGGCGTCCACCGACTCCCGCCTGGAACGACGCCGAGCTGCGGAGCCGACGGCCATCCCTCGCGGCAATTCGCGACCGACGCCCAGGCGCGCGACGTGTTACGAGCCTTCGAGCGCGCTGGCCTGCCGCGCCAACAGGTCGCCCGAGTCCACGAACGGGCCGGCTGGGCGTTTCACATGAAACGCTGCCCCGCACCGCTACTCGCCCGTCGCCACCGGCCGCGAGGCGTCGTGGCTCCACTGCGACCAGGAGCCCGGGTAGAGGCGGCCGGCGCCGAGGCCGGCGTGCTCGAGGACGAGGAGGTTGTGGCAGGCGGTCACGCCCGAGCCGCAGTAGGAGATCACGTCGGCGTTGCCGGCGATCCCGGCCGCGGCCAGGCGGTCGCGCAGGGCGTCGACGGGCAAGAGGCGGCCGTCGGGACCGAGGTGCTCGCGGCAGGGGACGGACCTCGCGCCCGGGATGTGGCCGCTGCGCGGATCGATGCCGTCAGGAGCGCCGAGGAAGCGGTCGCGCTGGCGGGCGTCGATGACGACGCTCGTTCCCTCCGCGGCGTCGTCGGGGGTGGCCAGGCGCGCGGGAGGCCACGAACGAACACTGAACGCCGCGCGCTCTACGGTCGCCTCGACGGTCTCGACCGGCCCATCCCACGCCGTCAGGCCGCCGTCCAGCAGCGCCGCCTCGCGGCCCAGCGCGCGCAGCATCCAGACGAGCCTCGCCGCGATCACCCCGCCCGCGTCGTCGTAGGCCACAACGACCGTCTCGTCGCCGATGCCGCAGCGGCCCATGCCCTCGGCGAACACCTCCGGCGTGGGGAGCGGATGGCGTCCGTCCTGCGGGGTCGCCGGCGCGGAGAGCCAGCGCTCCAGGTCCACGAAGACCGCGCCGGGAAGGTGACCGGCGTCGTACGCGGCCCGCGGGGACCGGCCGTCGAGGTAGAAGCGCACGTCGGCCACCACGATCTCGTCGCGGTGGTCGGTGAGCCAGGCGGCGTCGACGATCGGCGGTAGCACGGCTCCGAGCCTACGCGGCGCGCGTCGGCGCGATGTTTCACGTGGAACGCCTAAGCTGCGGGCCGTGTCTCACGTCGACGATCGCCTAGGCGACCTCGCCCAGCTGTGGGAGCTGCCGCCCGCCGCCACGGGGCAGCTCCGCGCCATCCTCGACCTCGTCCAGGCCGAGCCCACGTCGATCACGACGGTGCGCGATCCCGAGCGCGGCGTGGACCTCCATGTCGCCGACTCGCTCGCCGGCCTCGGCGTCCCCGCGCTCCGCGAGGCGTCCACGATCGCCGACCTCGGCTCCGGCGGCGGCTTCCCCGGCCTGGCGCTCGCCGCGGCGCTTCCCGCCGCTCGCGTCACGCTCGTCGAGAGCGTCGGCAAGAAGTGCAACTTCCTGCGCCGCACCGCCGACGCGGTCGGCCTGCGCAACGTCACGATCGTCAACGCCCGCGCGGAGGCGTGGCGCGAGGGCCTCGGCACTCAGGACATCGTGACCGCCCGCGCGCTCGGCCCGCTCAACGTCGTCGTGGAGTACGCCGCGCCGCTGCTGGTGGAAGGAGGCAGCCTCGTCGCGTGGAAGGGAAGGAGGGATCCATCCGCCGAAGCTGATGGAGTCGCCGCCGCGGAGGTCGTCGGCCTCGATCCGGTCGAGCCCAGCCCCGTCGAGACGTCGATCCACGGCGCCGACGCGCGACACCTCTACGTCTACTTGAAGGTGCGGGAGACGCCGCCCCAGTTCCCTCGCCGCGAGGGAATGGCCCGCAAACGGCCACTCGAGGGCTCGACCCGAGGCTGAGACCCGCCTTGCAGCGCCCGATCCGCGCCGCCGTCTGACCGCTTCCGCCGCTACCGTGACGCCTCGAATGGGCACCGTGTACGCGATCGCGAACCAGAAGGGCGGGGTCGGCAAGACGACCACCGCCGTGAACGTCGCGGCGTGCATCGCCGAGGCCGGCTACGACACGCTCCTGGTCGACATCGACCCTCAGGCCAACGCCACCGTCGGGCTCGGCCTGCCCAAGGACGCGGTCCCGAACATCTACGACGTCCTGGCCGGGGAGGCGACCGCCGCCGATGCCCTGCAGCCCACGGCGATCGAGCGCCTCCAGGTCCTGCCGTCGTCGGCCGACCTCGCCGGCGCCAACGTCGAGCTGCCGCGCCAGGCCGGCTCCGAGCAGCGGCTGGCCGACGCGCTGGCGCCGATCCGCGACCGCTTCGCCTTCGTCATCCTCGACTGCCCGCCGTCGCTGGGCCCGCTGACCGTCAACGCCCTGGTCGCGGCCGACCGCGTGATCGTCCCGGTCCAGACCGAGTACTTCGCCCTCGAGGGCCTCGCCGGCCTGCTCGACACGCTGGCGCTGATCCAGCGCGAGCTCAACCCGCGCCTGACCGTCGCCGGGATGCTGCTGACGATGCACGACGGCCGCACGCGCCTGGCCCGCGACGTCGAGCGCGAGGTGCGCGAGCACTTCCCCGAGCTCGTCTTCGACACGGTCATCCCGCGCAACGTGCGCATCGGCGAGGCGCCGAGCTACGGCCGGCCGGTCATCCACCACGACCCGCACTGCGTGGGCTCTGACGCGTACTTCGAGCTGGCCAAGGAGGTCGCGGCCCGTGGCTGAGCGCGGCATGGGCCGTGGCCTGGCCGCGATCCTCTCGGTCTCGGCCCCCGAGGCCGGCAGCGGCGACGATCCCGCCGCCGAGCTGCGCGATCTCCCGATCGAGCTCGTCCGGCCCAACAAGGAGCAGCCGCGCCGCCAGTTCGACGAGGCGTCGCTGCAGTCGCTGGCCGAGTCGGTCGCCGAGCGCGGCGTCCTGCAGCCCGTCCTCGTGCGCCCGCGCGCGGGCGGCACCTACGAGATCGTCGCCGGCGAGCGCCGCTGGCGCGCCGCCAAGCTCGCCGGGCTCGACCAGGTCCCGGCGATCGTCCAGGACCGCGACGACGCCACCAGCCTCGAGGTCGCGCTCGTCGAGAACATGGCCCGCGAGGACCTCAACCCGGTCGAGGAGGCCCGCGCGGTCGCCGGCCTGGTGGAGGAGCTCGGGCTCACGCGCGAGGATGTCGGCCGGCGGGTCGGCCGCAGCCGCGTGGCGGTCTCCAACCTCCTGCGCCTGCTGGACCTGCCGGACGAGACGCTGGAGCTCCT
>JAOPZD010000271.1 GCA_025964295.1 Conexibacter sp. | reverse complement strand
GCGCCGGCGTCGCGCGCGCGCTCAACGGCCGCGCGGTCGTCCCCGACGACCTGCCGTGGGTCACCGGCTCGATCGGCCTGCTGGGCACCAAGCCGTCCTTCGACCTGATGGAGGGCTGCGACACGCTGCTGATGGTCGGCTCGAGCTTCCCCTACTCCGAGTGGCTCCCGGAGCCCGGCAAGGCGCGCGGCGTGCAGATCGACCTCGACGCCCGGCTGATCGGCATGCGCTACCCGATGGAGGTCAATCTCGTCGGCGACGCCGCCGAGACGCTCGCCGCGCTGCTGCCGTTGTTGGAGCACAAGGAGGACCGCTCCTGGCGCGCGGAGATCGAGGCGGGCGTCGAGCGCTGGTGGAGGATCCTCGACGAGGAGGCCCACCTGCCCGCCGACCCGATCAACCCGCAGCTGGTCTTCCACGAGCTCAGCGCGCGCCTGCCCGACCGCGCGGTCCTGACCGCCGACACCGGCACGGCGACGGACTGGTGGGCGCGCCACCTGAAGGTCCGCGCGGGGATGGACGCGATGGTCAGCGGCACGCTGGCCTCGATGGGGCCGGGCGTGCCCTACGCGCTGGCCGCCAAGCTCGCCGCGCCCGACCGGCCGGTGATCGGCGTCGTCGGCGACGGCGCGATGCAGATGCTCGGGATGAACGCGCTCATCGACGTCGCCAAGTACGCGCCCGGCTGGAGCGACCAGCGCCTCGTCATCGCGGTGCTCGACAACCACGACCTCAACCAGGTGACGTGGGAGCAGCGGGTGATGAGCGGCGACCCCAAGCTCGACGCCTCCCAGGTCCTGCCCGACGTCGACTTCGCCGGCTACGCCCGCCTGCTCGGCCTGCACGGCGAGCGCGTCGAGGACCCCGCCGAGGTCGGCCCCGCCTGGGACCGCGCGCTGGCCGCCGGCCGCCCCGCGGTCATCGACGTCGTCACCGACCCCGAGGTCCCGCCGCTGCCGCCGCACATCCGCTTCGAGCAGGCCAAGGAGATCACCCACGCGATCGTCGGCGGCGACCCGGCGGCGCCGCGGTTCATGAAGCAGTCGCTGCGGGCCAAGCTCGCCGAGCTGCTCACGCGCTAGGAGGCGGGCCTCAGCGCCGCTGCTCGGCCTGCGGCGACGCCTCCCAGAAGTCGTCGATCTTGGTCGAGTCGCGGTGGTCGAGCTTCTGCGAGACCGCCCACATCTCGACCGGCTCGTCGCCCTCGTTGCGGTGCGAGCGCCGCGTCTGCGGCGCGAGGCGCACCGCGGCGGGCGCGCGCACCGGCGTGACCTCGTCGCCGAGGCGCATGGTCAGCGTCCCGCGCGTGACGAGGTAGAGCTCCTCGACCTCGTCGTGGAAGTGCCCGGTGCCCTGCTCGAAGTCCGAGTGCGGCGGGACGCGGATCAGCGTGACCGCGAGCTGCTCGCAGTCCAGCGCGTCGGTCAGCGGGCGGAACTCGCCGGGGACGTCGCTGCCGGCGTAGACGTTCTCGGCGTCGTCGGGATCGATGATCGCGTAGTCGCTCATGCCCCTGCTCTTTCCCGTCGCTCGAAGACGTACACGGCCGAGTCGATCTCCGGCGGGAGCACCAGCCGGCTGAGCTCCGGGTCCTCGGCGAAGGCGAACGCGTCCTGCTCGCGGTAGGCGTTCCACGCCCCCGCGGCGAACTCGCTGCGCGCGGCGACCACGATGTAGGTGTTGACGCTCGGCGTCCTGAACACCCACTGCTCGAACGGGTTGCCGGCCGGCGGCCAGGAGCACAGCACGACCTCGGGCGCCCGCGTGCGCAGCGCGGTCCGCGCGTCCTCCTCGACGACGTCGGCCAGCGGGCGCCGCGTCTGCTGCCAGCTGCGGTCGTCGGTCGCGATGACGGCGCAGCCCGCCTCGCGCAGGAAGCGCGCCAGCGTTCCGTCGCCCGCGGCGATCTCCACGCACGGGCGCCCGGCGATCCGCTGCGCGAGCGCCCGCACCAGCGCGCCCGAGTAGAAGCAGTAGATCCCGCGCGGCTCGACCAAGGGCATCAAGAACCGCTTCTGGCGCACGAGCGGCCAGACCAGCCGGAACCACGGCAGCGACACCGGCTTGCGCTCCAGCCCGCCGCCGCGGAACAGCAGCCGCTGCGACAGCCAGCCCGACACGAGGCCGAAGCGCAGCGTGCCCTCGGTGACGCCGGTGGCCGCCGCGACGCCGATCTGGCGCAGGGCGGCCGCGGCGAGGCGCTGGCGCGCGAGCGCGCTGACCGCTGCGGTCTCGCCGGTCGCCCGCGGAGGGCGCGCGATCGCCGCGGCATAGGCCTTGACCGCCTCGAGGTCGTCGCGCCCGACCACCTCGGCGATCTCGCGCTGGACCTGCGCCCACTCGCGCGGGAACGCGGCGCGGACGTCGGCCGGCGGCGGGTCGCCCTCCAGCCAGGCGCGCTGCTCGGAGGGGCGACGGCGCTGCATCGCCCCATCCTGCCAACCCCCGCGGCGCTCAGTACCCGAGCGTCTTGTGCGAGATCGTCTCGCAGCCGCGGATCCTGTAGTCCTTCTGCGCGCGGCGCGAGATGTAGAGGACGTCGCGCCCGCGGCCGCAGTCGATGATCCCGCGGCCGAAGTGGGCCTTGATCCAGTCGTTGCCGCCGTTGGCGTGGATCACGTTGTAGCCGTGGCTGGCGAAGATGAAGTCGCGCCCGACCCCGCCGTTGAGGCGGTCGGTCTGCCCCGAGGGCTGGCCGGAGGGCTTGTAGTCGCCCCAGATCACGTCGCCGTGCGTGCCGGCGTAGACCGTGTCGTTGCCGTGGCCGCCGAGCAGCTCGTTGTGGCCGCGGCGGGCGGCGACGCCGGAGGCGTGCGCGCAGGAGCGGTTCTTGTGCAGCCCGTCGCAGGAGTAGGACGGGTCGGTTCCGGCGAAGAGGTCATGGCCCGGACGGGCGTCGAGCGGGCGGGACTGGTCCTGCTTGTTCATCAGCAGGACGCCGGTGATCCGGGGCCAGCCCTGGTGGCTGGTGCTGGCCAGGGTGGTGGTGGCGCCGATCGCGGCGAGGGCCAGGATGGCGAGGAACGGGAAGAGACGACGGAGTCGGGACATGGGGAGGCTCATGCAAGGGCTTGCATCGGGTGCAGGACGGCGCTCCTGGAGGAGCACGACTGCGCGCGGACGGGTGTCCCCCGATCGGGGGACCACACCGGCGGACACCGCGCGACAGCCATCCAACACGACGGGACGGCGCCGGTTGCGCGCATGCAAGCGCCCAGGGGGCGCGTCGCCTACCGTGGAGGAATGGGGAGGGTAACGAGCGACGCGCGCGACCGGATCGCGCCCGTCAGAGGGTCGACGCCGGGCATCGCGCCCTGAGCCGCCGCCGTGCGCCGCGCCCTCGCCGCCCTCGCGATCGTCCTGGCCTGCGTGCTGCCCGCCGCGGCGGTGGCGTCGTGGTGGGCCTACGCGCAGGCGACCGACACCGCGCGCTTCATGGAGACCGCGCGCCCCTTGGCGACCGACGACGTCGTCCGGCGGGAGGTCGTCGACGAGCTCGTGGCGGTGGCGAGCACGCGGCTGGACCAGTTGGCGGTGCCGCTGCCGGGCGGCAAGGCCGCGGTGCGCGAGCGCATCCGGTCCACCGCCGAGGCGCTCGTGCGGACGGCGGCCTTCCGGCGCACGTGGCTGGCGATCCTGCGGACGGCGCACGCGCGGCTGGCGGCGCGCCTGACCGGGGACGTGACCGCGCCGCTGACGCTCGACCTCGCGCCGGTCGCCGACGTCCTGCGCGCGCGGGTGCGCAGCGCCGGCCTGGCGCCGGTGGCCGACGCGATCGTCGATCCCGCCCCGGTGGTCCTGCTCGACCGCGGCGAGGTGCGCCGCGCCCACCGCGCCGTCGACCGGATCCGGATCGTGCGCGGCATCGCGATCCCGGGCGCGATCCTGGCGCTGCTCGGCGTCCTGCTGAGCGCCGGGAGCTTGGCGCGCGGGCTGGTCCGGGCCGGGCTCTGCGCCGGCGTCTCGGTTCTGCTGCTCGTCGGCACCGGCGCGCTGGCCCGCGGCGCGATCTCGTCCTCGGGCCGCGCGGGCGGTCTGCGGCTGGCCGTCTACGACGTGCTGACCAGGCCGCT
>JAOPZD010000267.1 GCA_025964295.1 Conexibacter sp. | reverse complement strand
CGGCGGCTGCGGCCGGCGGCGGCGCATCCGCGGGCGGCGCGGGGTGTGGAAGAGCGCGATCCGGCCCGGGTCGTCGAGCCACTCGAGGTGCTCGATCTCATCAGGTGACCACGAGCGGGTCGGCAGGTCGCGCCGCCACGCGTCGCCCGGCGCCAGCCCCTCGGCGCGCGCGGCGAAGTCCCGGCCGGCCTCGGCGTCCAGGACGCGGTCCTCGCGATACCAGCGCATCGGCGCCCGCCAGCCGTGCGGGTTGGGCGACAGCGCGTCGGGCGCGCCGAGCAGCGCGACCACGAGCCCCTCGGTCCACGCCCGCTGGCGCTTGAGGTCGCTGGCCCGGATCAGCCGATGTCCCGCACTGGACGCCACGACCCCGGACGGTAGACGGTCCGCCGACCAGGGCCCTGACGGTCATGCCGCCGCTAGGGTGCCGCGGGCACCACGACGACCGGCCCGGCGTCGTCGGCGACGACGTCGTCGGTGTCGAAGACCGGCGCGTCGAGCCGCGCGACCCGCTTGGCCGACGCGACGAACCCGTCGACCGGCTCGAGGAAGTCGATGCGCTGCGTCCGGTAGTGCATCGGGACGATGAGCTTGGCGCTCAGCGTCGCGGCGACGTCGACGGCCTGGTCGGCACCGATCGTCGGCCCGCCGCCGACCGGGACGAAGAGCAGGTCGACGGTGCCCAGCGCCGCGGCCTGCTCGGGGCGCAGCTCGCGCTGGCCGAGGTCGCCGAGGTGGGCGACGCGCAGGCCGCCGAAGTCGAAGACGAACAGCGTGTTGGGTCCGCGCTCGGTGCCGGCGGCCTCGTCGTGCTCGGAGGCGACGGCGAGCACCTCGCCGATCGGGGACTGCAGCTTCCCGGCGGTCGAGCGCAGGACGGCCGGGTCGCCGCCGATCGCGCCGACGCCGTTGTGGTCCAGGTGCTCGTGGGTGACGAGCACGAGGTCGGCGGCGACGTCGCCGATCGCGGGGTAGTCCCAGCGCCGGCCGCGGCTCTTCAGCGGCGAGAGGTCGTCGAAGGGGTCGATGACGACGGTTCGCTCGCCGTCGCCGAGGCGAAACGCGGATTGGCCGTACCACTCGACGTGCATGGTGCTCCTCTGGTGGGGACAGGATCGGGCTCCTCGCCCGCGTCCACCATCCGGCCGCCGCGCAGCAGCGACGCCGCGGCGGCCACCAGGCAGGCGACGATCGCGAACGTGAAGGCGGCGTGCAGGCCGGATTGGAACGGGGCGGAGATCAGGTTGGGGAAGAACGACGGGCCGGTCAGGACGGCCTGGTCGTGGATCGGCAGCGCGGCGAGCGCGTGGGGGCCGAGCAGGTGCTGGATCGGGTTGTACCCCAGGAACGCGGCGAACAGGATCGACACCGGCGGCAGCCCGGCGACGTGGTGCGCGGTGGCCGGGTCGACGCCGTGGGCCTGCAGGCCGGCGGTCAGCGTCGCCGGCAGCGTCGAGGCCAGCCCGATGATCATCAGGGTGAAGAAGATCCCGATCGACAGGACCTGCGCCGAGTTCTGGAAGGTCTGGTTCATCGCGCCGCCGGCCCCGCGGTCGGCCTTGGGCAGGCTGTTCATCACCGCCGCGCGGTTGGGTGAGGCGAACATGCCCATCGCTGCGCCGATGAGGAACAGGATCGCGCCGAAGACCGGGTAGCTGAAGTCCGTGGGCAGGAGCATCAGCAGGCCGAAGCCCAGCGCGGTGAGCACCATCCCGGCCGTGGCGAACGGCCGCGCGCCGAAGCGGTCGGAGAAGTAGCCCGACGTCGGGCCGGCCAGGAGCATCCCGGCGGTCAGCGGCAGCATGTAGATGCCGGCCCACAACGGCGTCTCGGTGAACGAGTAGCCGTGCTGGGGCAGCCAGATGCCCTGCAGCCAGATGATCAGCATGAACATCAGCCCGCCGCGCGAGACCGACGACAGGAACGTCGACAGCGTCCCGAAGGTGAACGCCCGGATCCGGAACAGCGGCAGGCGGAACATCGGCTCGGGCACGCGCCGCTCGATCGCGACGAACGCGGCCAGCGACGCCACCGCGCCGCCGAGCAGCCCCAGGACGCGGGGGCTGCCCCAGCCGATCGCGTGCCCGCCCGCGGGCCGGATGCCGTAGGTCACGGCGGTCATCAACAAGACCAACCCGAGCGCGAACGTGAAGTTGCCCGCCCAGTCGACGCGCGAGCGCCGCGGCTTGCCGAGCTCGCGCAGCGCGACGTAGGCCCAGACCGTCCCGAAGACGCCGACGGGGACCGAGATCAGGAAGACCAGCCGCCAGTCGATCGGCGCGAGGATCCCGCCGAGGACCAGGCCGATGAACGTGCCGCTGACGCCGACGATGTTGTTGATGCCCAAGGCCATCCCGCGCTGATGGGCGGGGAACGCGTCGGTGATGATCGCCGCGGCGTTGGCCAGCAGGCAGGCGCCGCCGATGCCCTGGACGATCCGCATCCCGATCAGGTACAGCGCGCCGCTGGAGCCCTGCAGCCAGTCGATCGCCAGCAGCAGCGAGGCCACCGTGTAGATGACGAAGCCCAGGTTGTAGATCTTGACGCGGCCGACCATGTCGCCGAGGCGGCCGAGGCTGACGATCAGCACGCTCGTGACGACCAGGTACCCCAGGATCATCCACAGCAGGTAGAACGAGTTGGCCGGGACCAGGGGGTCGAGGTGGATGCCCCGGAAGATGTCGGGCATCGCGATGATCGTGATCGAGCCGTCCAGCGTGGCCAGCAGCACGGCCAGCGTCGCGTTGGACAGCGCGACCCACTTGTACCTGTCGGGGGTGAGGGTCCGCACGTCGAAGGCAAATTATACAGGCTGCCTGTACAGGTCGCCTGTTGAAGCGTCGGGTAGCATCTGCGCCATGGCTCCCACGGCGCCGCCGACCACGCTCCTCGCGCACGAGCTGCGCGTGTCGCTCGGCCGCGTGGTCCGGCGCCTGCGCGCCGAGCCCGGCCCGCCCGTCCCGGTGCTGGCCGTCCTCGGCCTGCTGGAGCGCGAAGGGCCCGCGTCGGTCAGCGACCTGGCCGCCACGCAGCGCATGCGCCCGCAGTCGATGGCCCAGACGGTCAAGGAGCTCGAGGCCTCCGGCTGGGTCGCGCGCCGCCCGGATCCCGACGACGGGCGCCGCGCGTTCGTCGAGCTCACCGACGCCGGCCGGGAGAAGATCCTGGCCTCGCGCGCCGCGCGCGAGGACTGGCTGGCCGAGACGCTGGCACGCGACTTCGACGCCGCCGACCGCGCCCGCCTGCACGACGCGCTGGAGCTGCTGGACCGCATCGCGCGCGCGTAGAGTCTGGTCCCATGACGACCGCGCATCCGCTCTGCCCGACCTGCGGCCAGCCGGCGAACGAGGGCCTGGCCGACAACGCGGGGCGCTGGGAGTGCGCGAACGAGGCGTGCCCGGAGTTCGGGCAGGTCGTCGAGGTCGATGCCCCGCCGCCGCCGTCGCCGCGCGCGTGACGTGAGCGGCGCGCGCGACGACGACGCCCCCGGCGCCCTGTCGAGCGGCGACCTCGCCGCCGAGGCGCTGGCCGCCGGCGACCCGACCGGGTGGTTCGAGCCGCTCTACGCCGCCACCGAGCGCGCGGGCACCGCGCCGCCGTGGGACCTGCCCGGGCCACGGCCGGTGCTGGAGGCGTGGGCGACGGAGCGCGGGCTGCGCGGGGAGGGACGCCGCGCGGTGGTCGTCGGCGCGGGGCTGGGCGCCGACGCGGAGTTCGTCGCGTCGCTGGGCTTCGCCACGCTCGGCTTCGACGTCTCGGCGACCGCGATGCGGATCGCCGGCGAGCGCTCCGCCCATCCCAACGCGCGCTACGAGGTCGGCGACCTGCTCGCGCTCCCGCCCGCATGGGTCGGCGCGTTCGACCTCGTGGTCGAGTCGCTGACCGTCCAGGCGCTGCCGCCGGCCATCCGCGACGCGGCGATCGCGGGGGTGTCGCGCCTCGTCGCGCCCGGCGGCACGCTGCTGGTCGTCTCCTCCGCCCGCGCCGACGGCGAGCCGCTCGCCGCCGGCCCGCCGTGGCCGCTGACCCGCGCCGAGGTCGGGCGGTTCGCCACGAGCGTCGATCCGCCGCTGCGGATCGCCGCGCTGGACCTCGTCGCGCCGTTCTGGCGCGCGGAGCTGCGCCGGGAGTCCAGTACGTTCGCGGACGACCGCGATGAGTTCCGTGTCGAGAAGCGGTCTTCTGCATCGACGTAGACGTGTGACCCCTCCCCGGAACCCGAGCAACAGGAGCACGACCATGAGCGCCGCAGCCCCGCCACAGACCCTCGACGACCGCCAGCGCTGGATCGCCCTCGTCGTGCTGTGCGTCGGCATGTTGATGATCGTGCTCGACACGACGGTGGTGAACGTGGCGCTGCCGTCGATCCAGAACGACCTGCACTTCTCGGCCTCCGGCCTGGCGTGGGTGGTCAACGCCTACCTGATCGCGTTCGGCGGGCTGCTGCTGCTCGCCGGGCGCCTCGGCGACCTGATCTCGCGCCGCGACGTCTTCCTCTCGGGCCTCGCGGTCTTCACGGTCTCCTCGGTCGTGTGCGGCGTGGCCAACAGCCAGGAGATGCTCGTCATCGCCCGCTTCGTGCAGGGCGTCGGCGGCGCGATGACCTCCGCGGTGATCCTCGGGATGATCGTGACGATGTTCCCGCCCGGCGCCGACCAGGCCAAGGCGATCGGCGTCTTCGCGTTCGTCGCCTCCGCGGGCGGCTCGATCGGCCTGCTGGCCGGCGGCATCCTGACCGACGCCATCAACTGGCACTGGATCTTCTTCATCAACGTGCCGATCGGCATCGTCACCGCCGTCCTGGCGACCCGGCTGCTGCCGCGCGACAAGGGCGCGGGCCTCGGGTCCGGCACCGACGTGCTCGGCGCGCTGCTGATCACCGGCGCGCTGATGCTGCTGGTCTACACGCTGGTCAAGCCCGCCGCCGACGACGGCTGGGGCTCGACCACGACGCTCGGCTTCGGCGCCGTGGCGATCGCGCTGCTGGTGGCCTTCGTGGCCCGCGAGGCGACCGCCGCCCAGCCGCTGGTGCCGCTGCGGATCTTCCGCTCGCGCAACATCACCGGCGCCAACCTCGTCCAGATCCTGTCGGTCGCCGGGATGTTCGGCATGTTCTTCATGGGCACGCTCTACATGCAGCGGGTGCTGGGCTATGACGCGCTGCAGATCGGGTTCGCCTTCCTGCCCGCGACCGTGACGATGGGCAGCCTCTCGCTGGGCTTCACCGACAAGCTGATCATGCGCTTCGGCGCGCGCACGGTGCTGATCCCCGGGATGACGCTGATCTGCGCCGGGCTGGCGTGGTTCACCCAGATCTCGGCCGACGGCAGCTACTTCGCCGACGTCTTCCCGGCGATGGTCGTCTTCGGGATCGGCGCGGGCACGGCGTTCCCCGCCCTGATGACGCTGGCGATGGCCGGCGTGGAGCCCCAGGACGCGGGCCTGGCGTCCGGCCTGGTCAACACGACCGCCCAGGTCGGCGGCGCGGTGGGCCTCGCGGTGCTCGCCACGCTGAGCGCGACGCACAGCGACAAGCTGGCGGCCCAGGGCAAGAGCACGGCCGAGGCGCTGACCGGCGGCTACCAGCTGGCCTTCGTGGTCGGCCTCGGGCTGGCGCTCGCCGCGCTGGCCGTCGCGGTGTTCGTCGTCCAGCCGGTGGACCCGGCCGCCGGGCACGGCCACGCGCCGGCCGGCGAGGAGGACGTCGAGGACGCCGCCGCGGGGCGCGACCTCGCGTACTCCGAGGCGGGCTGAGGCGCCAGGCCGCGGCGATCGCGCGGTGCCGGCCGGTGCGGTGGGGTAGACCGGGTCCTGGAAGACGTCCATGACCCGGCCGCCCACCGACCACACCAGTCCCGACGAGCACGTCGACGGCCCGCGCTCCGGGCCGCTGGACCTCGCCGTCCTGACGACGCTCGCCCGGTGACCGACGCGGTCGTCATCGGCAGCGGCCCCAACGGGCTGGCCGCCGCCATCCGGCTCGCCGAGGCCGGGCGCTCGGTCGTCGTCCTCGAGGCGGCCGACCACCCCGGCGGCGCGGTGCGCACCGAGGAGCTCACGCTGCCCGGCTTCCACCACGACACGTTCTCCTCGGTCTACCCGGCGGCCGTGGCCTCGCCGGTCTTCGCGCGGATGCCGCTGGCCGAGCACGGGCTGGAGTGGGTGCACCCCGACGCCTGCTACGCCACCCCGCTGCCCGACGACGGCGCGCCGGCGGCCGTCCTGTACCGCGAAATGGACCGCACCGTCGCGTCGCTCAACGCGGTGCACGACGGCGACGGCGACGCGTGGGCGGCGTTCGCCGAGCCGTTCCTGGACCACTGGGAGGCGCTGCGCGCCACGCTGCTCGCCGGCTTCCCGCCGGTCGGGGGCGCGCTGAAGCTGCTGACCCAGACCGGGCCGCTCGGCACGCTGCGCTTCGCGCGGCTGCTGCCGGAGTCCTCGGTCGGGCTGGCGCGGCGGCTCTTCGACGGCGGCGGCGCGCGCGCCTGCGATGCCGTTGAGGCCCGCCCAGTAGACGTGGCTCGAGGTCGGCACCGCGCCGGAGAGACGCAACGCGGCGAGGTGATACTCGCCCTTCCTCGT
>JAOPZD010000648.1 GCA_025964295.1 Conexibacter sp. | reverse complement strand
CGAGCGCGACACGCCCGCTGGCCGAGCGCCGCACCAGCGCACCGCCGGCCTCAAGCAGCGAGCGCAGCGCGGGCGGCAGGGCAGGGCGGTTCTTGCGGGCGGCGGCCATGGGCCGCGCGAACCTTAGGCGCTGGTCCGCGCAGCGTGCGCCGTCGGTACCTGGTTCGTGATCTGCGGCTGAACCCTGAGATGACGCTGTAGACCAGTGCGGCCCCTGTGGCGTCCGTGAACGAGGCCGTGGCGCTGCCCGTCCCGGTGCCCTGCCGGCAGCTTGCCGACGACCAGTCCACGTTGAGGCCTGACCCGCGGTCTTGGTCGTGAGCTGCTGGGCTCGTGTCGCCAGAGGACGCGCCGACCTGACGCATGACCCAGACGCCACCGCGGCTCGTCGACGTCGAGCGCCTCGAGGTCGGTGACCCAGCGGCTCGGCGCAGCCCGCCCGCAGGCCGTCCGCGTTGCGGGTGATCCCCGCGGAGGGTGGCCCTCCTCGCTGAGCAGGCGCTCGAGATGCAGCGCGATCTGACCGTGGTCCCTGGCGGCCCGGTCGGGACAAGGTCATTGCGAACGGCACTCACCACCCCTGATCGCCTATTGCCTCGCCCGGGCGCCTGCTTCCTGACGCCCGGGCGAGACGCCGCTCAGTTTGTGATCTGTGGCTTGAAGGTGGAGGTGATGGTGTAGGTCAGCGCGGTGCCGGAGGTGTTCTTCAGAGTTCCGACGGCGGTGCCGGTGCCGGTGCCTACCATGCAGGCGCTGCTCGACCACTTGGCGTTCAGAGTCTGTCCCGCCAGTGGGAGGATCAACTGCTGGGACGTGTTCCCGTAGGTCACCGGCACCGACCCCCAGACAGTCACGCCGCCGGCGAAGGTCGTCGCGTTGCCGCACGCGCCGGTGGTCGTCACGATCACGCAATGGAGACTGGCGACGGTCATCGTGGTGATGTCGGTGACGGGTGCGAATCCCAAGGCGTTGACGGTCGTGGTCCCGCACTTCACGGCGGCGGTGTCCGCGAGGAGCCTGCAGGTGGTGAACGCCGGCGTGACCGAGGCGATGTTGTTGCCGGTGGCCAGCGATGGTCCGAACAGCTTGCCGCTCATCGTCGCGTTCGAGCATGTTGCGCCCCCACCGGAGCCGAAGCCGGGGATGTGGAGTTGCGTGAGCGTCCCGCTGGAGGTGCCGGTGAACGCCGTGCCGGTCGCGGTGCCGTTCGTGGTCCAGTTCGCTGACGCCGACGCTGCGCCGGCAAGTGCGGACGCGAGGAGCGCGACGATGAGGAACGTCCGGGCCAATCCGTGAGACATGAGATCCTCCTTCTGAGGAACGATGGATCATCGAGACGACTTCCGCGATGCCACCGTCCCAGCGCGGGTCGCTCAGATCCACAGCCAGGTGGCAGAACGATCAGTGATGCTGCGCAAGGGCGGCCATCGCGTCCGGGATCGGCGCGTCGCCGGAGTTGACCACGAAGGTGCGACCCTCGGTGCCGGGTGTCGAGAGGGCGGTGGCGATGACGGCGGCGACGTCGGCGCGGGGGATTGTTCCGCGGGCGAGGTCGGTGCGGATCTCGATCTTGCCGGTGGGCGGGTCGTCCGTGAGGCCCCCGGGTCGGATGATGGTGAAGGACAGACCCGACTCGGTGAGCTTGAGGTCGGCCTGGCCCTTGGCGCGGAGGTAGGTGCCGAAGCCGCCGTCGTCCTCGGCCTCGGGGTCGGCGCCGGTGGAGGAGATCAGGATGTAGCGGTTGATCTGGTGGCGGCGCGCGACCTCCATGAGCTTGACCGCGCCGGCGTAGTCGAGGGTCCACTTGCGCTCGGGGCCGCTGCCGGGGCCCGCGCCGGCGGCGAAGACGATCGCGTCGGCGGTGCCGATCGCCTCGGCGAGGGCGTCGGCGTCGAGCGCCTCGAGGTCGGCAACGAGCGGCTCGGCACCCGCCGCGCGGACGTCGTCGGCGTGGTCGGGGTTGCGGATCAGCCCGCGGATCGTGTTGCCCTCCTCGCTGAGCAGGTGCTCCAGATGTAGCGCGATCTGACCGTGGCCTCCGGCGATGACGATGTCCATGACGTCGACGGTAGCCCGCCGCCGGGTCGTGGGCCACCGCTGCGGTCCGGTCGTTCGTGATCTGCGGCTTGAACGCCGACGCGGTGCCGTAGGCCGGCGCGGTGCCGCTCGAGTTGGTCAGCGTGAGTCCGCTCGCGGTGCCGGTGCACTGCAGGCAGCCCGGCTCGGTCCACGTGGCGCTCATCGCCTGACCGGCGATGGGGAGCGACAGCTGCTGGCTCGTGTTGCCATAGGTGAGGGGAACTGCCCGGTGATGATGAGCCCGCCTCCGGTATACGTCGTCGCGTTGTCGCACACGCCGTTGCGGATCGTCATGACGCAGTTGACGCTAGCGACCTGCGCCGAGGTCGTGTCGGTGAGGGGCGCGTAGACCAAGGCTTTGAGCGTCGAGCTGCCGCACTTCATGCCGATGACGCCGCCGCATGAGGCGAACGATGGGAGGACCGGGGCGATGGCGACGCCGCTGACCGCGGCGGGGCGAGCAGCTTCCCGTCGATCGCGCCACCGGTGTAGACGAAGACGAGGGAGGAAGGGCCGGCCGGGTCGATGGCCCACCGTGGTGGGGCGCCGGCCGACGCGGTGAACGTCGAGCCGGTGGCGTTGCCGTTGGTGGTCCAGTTGGCCGAGGCGGACGACGCGCCACCCAGCGCCATGACGGCCAGGACGAGGGCGAGGCAGGTGGTGACCGCGGCGCGCGACACGGACCATCGATGCCGCACGTGCCCAGAGGGTGGGCGTGCTCCACCGCAGGGCGATGGCCGGCCTGCGCATGTTCGACCGCCGGGCCATGTGCGAACGGTCCATGCCGACCTAGCGTTCGCGGCCGAATGCTCGTCACCGAAGAACCCGTCGTCCAGCCCGCCAGCGTCGCCCTCGGCCGCGACACGCTCTACCAGGTCATCGGGGTGGTGGCGCGCGGCCCGGACCCCGGGCGCGTCCTGCCCGCGGTCGTCGACCTGCTCGTCGAGGCGACGGCCTGCCATGCGTGCTTCATCTACCTGCGCGAGGGCGAGGTCCTGCGGATGCGCGCCGCCTCGCCGGTCTTCGCGCACGCCGTCGACCGCGTCGCGCTGAGCATGGACGAGGGGCTCTGCGGCTGGGTCGCCACCCACCGCACGCCGGCCTTCATCCGCGAGGGCGCGCTCGACGACCCGCGGATGAAGCTCGTCCCCGAGCTCGACGAGGAGCGCTTCCAGTCGATGGTCGCCGTCCCGCTGCTCGGCCGCGACGGCGAGGCGATCGGCGTCGTGGTCCTGCACAGCGAGGCGCCGCGCGAGCTCGGCCAGGAGGTGCTCGACCTCCTCGTCGGCGTCGCGGCGCTCGTGGCCGGCGCGATCGACAACGCGCGGCTGTTCGAGGAGACGCGCCGCCAGGTCGCGGCGCTCTCGTCGCTGTCGGAGCTCAGCCAGGAGATCGCGACGGTGACCCGCCGCGAGGACCTCTACCGCGTCGCCTGCGCCGGGGTCCGCCGGCTGCTGGGCGCCGACAGCTGCCGGCTGCACCTCGTCGACGCCGACGGCGGTCGCCTCGAGCCGGCCCACGCCAGCCCACGCGATCCGCTGCTCGGGACGATCCGGCCGCCGCGGCTGATCGACACCGTCCGCTCGGGCGCGGGCGAGCGCGCGCTGGTCGCCGCGCTGACCGCCGGCGACGTCGACGTCGGGATGCTCGTCGCCGAGCGCGACCGCCCGTTCGGCGCCGATGACGAGCGGCTGCTGCACGCGGTCGGCAACCAGCTCGCGGTCGCGCTGCAGAAGGCCGACCTGATCGAGCGGCTGACCGAGGAGCACCTCGTCCGCGACCTCTTCGACGCGCTGGCCGAGGGCCGCCCGCACGCCGCCGAGGCGCGCGCCCGCGCCGCGGGCCATGACCTCGACCGAGCGCACGTGGTCGCCGTCCTGGAGCCGCTGGGCGGCGAGCCGGACGCCCGCTGGCCGGAGGTCGTCGCGCGCGCCGAGGCGCGCCTGCGCCGCGTCGTGCCCGGCGCGCTCTGCGACCCCGGCGACG
>JAOPZD010000243.1 GCA_025964295.1 Conexibacter sp. | reverse complement strand
GCTCGCGCCGCAGCCGGTCGATCGCCCGGCGCCGGGCCGTCGTGGTGATCCACGCGCCGGGGCGCTCGGGGACGCCGTCGCGCGGCCAGGTCGCGACCGCGGCGGCGAACGCGTCCTGCAGCGCGTCCTCGGCGAGGCCGAAGTCGCCGACCTGGCGGATCAGCGTCGCGAGGATGGCCGGACCCTCCTCGCGGAAGGCCCGGCCTACGGCATCCTCGCTCATGGCCCTACGCGAGCTCCATGATCGGACGGACCTCGATCGAGCCGTACGGCGCGCTGGGGACGCGCGCCGCCCACGCGACGGCCGTCTCGCGGTCTTCGACGTCGACCACGTAGTAGCCGCCGAGCATCTCCTTGGTCTCGGCGAACGGGCCGTCGGTGACGAGCGTCTCGCCGTCGCGGACCCGGACCGTCGTGGCCATGTCCAGGCCCTCCAGGGCGTTGTCGCCGAGGTGGACGCCCTCGTCCTGCAGCGCGCGGCCGTAGGCCATCCAGGTCTCCAGCGACGCCCGCGCGTCCGGGTCGTCGCGGACCTCCTTGGGCACGTAGAGCAAGAACATGAACTTCATGACGGCGCCGGCGCTCAGCCCTGGTCGAAGACCATGATCGGGCGGACCTCGACCGAGCCGTAGCCGACGCTCGGGATCTTCGCGGCCCAGGCCAGCGCCGCGTCGAGGTCGGGCACGTCGATGAGGTAGTAGCCGCCGAGCATCTCCTTGGTCTCGGCGAACGGCCCGTCGGTCACGAGCGTCTCGGTCTCGCGGACGCGCACCGTCGTGGCGGTGTCGAGGCCCTGGAGGGCGTCGCCGCCGACCATCGCGCCGGACTCCTGGAGGTCCTGCGAGTACTGCATCCAGGCGCCGTGCTCGGCGGGATCGGGGGTCGCGTCGACGGGCAGGTAGATGAGCAACAGGTATTGCATGGAGGGCCTCCTGGGCTGGTTCGTACGGCCGGCGGTTCGCGGCCGTTCGATGAGTCGACGGACGGGCTAGGCCGATTCGACACCCTCAGGGCGCCGGAGGCAAATGTGGCGCGTTGCCGCTCGCTTGTGCAGCGGACGGCTCAGGTGCCCCAGGGGACGGGATCGCCCCAGGACCCGGCCCCGGCCCACCCGTCCGGCTCGCGGCCGGTGCCCTCCAGCAGCGCGGCGCGCAGCCACGGGCTCTGCTTCGGCGCCTCCTGCACGACGACCGGGGCGAAGTCGCGCAGGAACTGCTCCAGCGCGGCGACGACGGCGGCGGCCTCCTCGGGGGAGGCCGACGGGGCGACGATCTCCAGCTGGGGGCGGCGGTTGGGCATGCCGCGAATCGTACCCGTCGCCAGCCTGTGGGCCGCCGGCGGCGGCATGCCGGGCATGCCGCGAATCGTACCCGTCGCCAGCCTGTGGGCCGCCGGCGGCTCAGCGGCTGCGCTCGACGACCGCCGCGAGCTCCTCGCCCGCGCTGGTGAAGCTCGCCTCGACGAGCTGGGCGGCGGTCTCGCCGTCGCCCTGGGCCAGCGCGGCGACGATGCCCGGGTGGCTGTTCTCGACATCGTCGAAGGACTTGCGCGTGAACAGCCACAGGTCCATCCGCCGCAGGCGGGGCAGCATGAGCTCGACCGAGACGAGCAGGTCCGGGTCGTCGGCCGCCTCGAGCAGCACGCGGTGAAACGCGTCGTCGGCGAGGATCGCGTCCTCGACGCGGCCCTCGCGCAGCGCCGTGGTGAACTCGGCGTCGTGGGCCCGGAGGCGGTCGAAGTCGGCGTCGGCGAGGTGGGCGGCGGCGCGCCGGGTGGCGGCGCCGTGCAGGTGCGCGGAGGTGGAGAACGCCTCGCGCGCGAGCTTGAGGTCGAAGGGCAGCGGCTCGGTGGTCATCGGCATCTCTTCTGGGCGCAACGCTAACCGTGACGCGCGGTCGCGCCAGTGCGGCTAGCCGGTGGCTCCTGGGTGCGGGGATCTAGTCTTGGCGGATGGCCGACATCGCCGTCCTGGACCACGATGCCGTGCTCGCGGCGGTCTCCGCGCGCGAGGCGATCGACCGCACGCGCGAGGCGTTCCTGCGCCACCGCCGCGGCGAGTGGCTGATGCCGGCCAAGGTCTACCTCGAGGCGCCGCCGCACGGCGACTTCCGAGCGATGCCGGCGCTCGGCGACGGGCTGGCGATCCTGAAGTGGATCTCGTCGTTCCCGACCAACCCGGCGCGGTCGCTGCCGACCGTCCTGGGCGTGCTGCTGGTCAGCGACGCCGAGACCTCCGAGCCGATCGCGATGCTCGACGCGCGCTCGGTGACCGCCCTGCGCACGGGCGCGGTGGCCCCTGTGGCGGCGCGCGCGCTGGCGCGCGAGGATGCGGCCACGGTCGGGATCGTCGGCTGCGGCCTGCACGGCGCCTGGACGGCGCGCTGCCTGGCCGCCGACGGCTACGGCCCGGGCGTCTGCTTCGACCCGCGCGAGGAGGCGGCCCGCGCGCTGGCCGACGAGCTGGGGTGGTCGGTCGGCACGCGCGAGCAGGCGCTGGACGCCGACGTCGTCTGCTGCATCACGCCGGGCGCAGACGTCGTCGTCGACGCCGGCGACCTGCATCCGGGCCAGCACTTCAACATGCTCGGCGCCGACGGCCCGGGCAAGGCCGAGGCGACGATCGGCGCGGTCGCCTCGTGCGCGCTGTTCTGCGACGAGTGGGCGCAGGCCTCGCACGGCGGCGAGCTGACCGGCGCGGTCGAGGAGGGCCTGGTCACCCGCGACCAGGTGACCGACCTCGGCGCGGTCCTGGCCGGCGAGGCGCCGGGGCGGCCGGGGCCGGAGGCCGTGACGCTCTTCGACTCGACCGGCCTGGCGATCCAGGACCTCGCGATCGCCGCGGCGGCCGTCGCCGCCTGGCGCGACGGCCGCGTGGAGGCGCAGACGGTGCGGCTGTAGGGACGGCGTGGCGAGGTGATCGGACGCCCGCGCCACAACGCCGCCTGCCGCGCCGACCCCTACGCCTTCGGGCCGTGCTGGCCCTTGATGCTCGGCGCCCCGGGCGTCACGTGGTAGGTCCAGTCCGCCGCGGCGAGCTTCTTGGTCGTGCGCCTCTTGATGGTCTCCATCCGCACCATCTCGCACGTCAGGCCGCTGGGCGTCGCGGTCACCGACCCGAAGCCGTGGTGGTCGAAGTCGGCGTTGTCGACCTGAGGGTTGATCCCGCGCAGCGCGTCGATCAGCGCCGCGGGCGTCGACGGGTTGGCGTCGTTGCCCTTGATCTTCGTGCCGCCGCCCGCGTCGAGATCGGTCTCGCCCAGCGACTGCGAGGTGATCGAGCCGCCGACCAGCTCGGTGGCCACCGTGTCGCCCGTCGCGCCGTCGCCGGTGCGCACGTCGCCCGCGATGAACGTGTGGATGTCGCCGGTGAGGAACACCACGTCCTTGATCTGCTTGTCGCGGATGTGGGTCAGCAGCTCCTCGCGCTCCTGCGGGTAGCCGACCCAGTTGTCGTAGGTGTAGTTCGCGCCGCCGAGCACGCGCGTCGGCATGATCGTCACCTCGTTGGCTATCAGCTTCCAGCGGGCCTTCGAGGACGCCAGCCCGGCCTTGACCCAGTCCATCTGCGCGCGGCCGAGGAAGTCGCGGGGCTGGTTGTAGTCGGCGCACGGCGCGACGACGGCGTCGTCGCAGGGCTGGTTGTCGCGGTAGGTGCGCTGGTCGGTGACGAACAGGTCGACGTTGGCGCCGAACGAGAGCTTGCGGTACAGCTTCTCGCCGCCCGGGAACGCGGGCATGTTCTCGAAGAACGCCCGGCGCCCGGCCTTCTTGCGCGCCAGGCTGAAGTGCTTGCCGGGCGGCAGGCCGCCGTCGGCCGGCTTGCCCGCGTAGTTGTCCTGGACCTCGTGGTCGTCCCAGAGCATCACCATCGGGAACTTGCTGTGCACCGCGCGCAGCAGCGGGTCCGAGCGGTAGAGCTGGTACTTGGCGCGGTAGTCGGCCAGCGTCACGGCCTCGCGGACGATGTCCGGGTTGGTCGGGTTGTCGCTGCCGATCTTGTCGTCGCGCACGCCGGTGCCGCCCGCGACCGAGTGATAGGCCTCGGCGTAGATGTAGTCCCCGAGGCAGACCACGAAGTCGTAGTCGCCGTCGGCCATGACGTCCAGCGCGTTGTAGAAGCCGTGCGTGTAGTCCTGGCAGGAGAAGAACGCGAACTTGACCGGCGCCTTGGAGTCGGCGGGCAGCGCGGTCCGGAAGCGGCCGACGGCGCTGTCGGCGCTCTTGGAGGCGAACCGGTAGTAGTACTGCTCGTGGGCCTTGAGGCCGCTCACGCGCGCCTTGACCGCGTGGTTGGACGCGGCGCCCGTGGTCACGTTCTTGCGCGCGACGACGTGCCGGAAGCCCTTGTCGGTCGCGACCTCCAGCTCGACGGTGCCGGTCCCGCCGCCGCCCGACGGGTCGAAGCGCGTCCACAGGCTGATGCCCTTGGGCGTCGGGTCGCCGCTGACGACCCCGTCGGGGAAGTGGCCGCCCCGGAAGGGCTTGGTCCTGGCCAGCGCCAGGGGCGTGGCCAGCGAGGTGGGGACCAGGACGGTCGCGGCCGCGCCTCCGGCGCGCGCGATGAGCTGACGGCGGGTCTGCATCGCGCGAACCTACCTCTGTCAGGGGTAGGGCGTGTGAACTTCTCTTGTCAGGCCGGACGCATGATCATCGTCTGCGACCCGGTCAGGAAGTCCGCGGGGTCGCGCGGCAGCGCCGCGCGCTCCGGTGCGTCGTAGTACGTCTTCTCCGCCGCGTCCCAGCCGTCGGGCGCCTCGTGGCAGACGACCCAGGTGAACGTGGCGTCGTCGGGGGAGCGCCAGGCGCCGGCGACGGTGTAGCCGTACTGCTCGCGCAGGGGGACGAGGTGGTCGCGCCACAGCGCGACGAACTCGTCCATCGCGCCCTCGCGGACCTGGTAGGTGCGGACCTGGCAGAGCATGCCGCCAGCCTACGTCGCGGCGGCCTCCGACGGCGTCGCGGCGGCCGCGGTCTGCTCGCGCAGGAAGGGCAGGACGGCGGCGACGACGGCGTCCGGGTCGTCGGCCAGCGGCCAGTGCCCGCTGCCGGGCAGGATCGTCACGCGCGCGTCGCGGAAGACCTCCCGCTGGCGCTCGGCCAGGCGCACCTTCAAGTACGGGTCCTTGGCGCCCCAGACCACGAGCGCGGGGCGCGGGTGCTCGCGCAGCGCCGGCGCGATCGCGGCGACGTGCGGCGCGATCGGCGTGTTGCGGTACAGCTGCAGCACCGCGCGGCGCGTGCCCTTGTCCTGGTAGAGCTCATAGAGGTGGTCGCCGTAGGGCGCCGGGAAGGACTTGGGGTTGGTGGCCTTCATGAACTGGCGCATGCCGCCGCGCGTCGAGGCCATGAAGAACAGCTCGCCGAGCACCGGCGTGCGCCAGACCTTGGCCAGCGCGTGCCAGCCCTCGCGCAGGATCACGCCGGTGTTGATGAGCGTGGTCGAGGCGTGCTCCTCGGGGTGGTCGGCCGCCCACTGCAGGCCCCACGGGCCGCCGAAGTCGTGCAGCACGAGGTGGGCGCGGCCCACGCCGAGGCGCTCCAGCGCGCCCGCGAGGTGGCGCGCGTAACCGGGCACGGTGTAGGGCAGGTCGCGCGGCTTGTCGGCGTCGCCGTAGCCGGGCATGGTGATCGCGACCGCGCGGGCGAAGTCGCCGGCGGGCTCCAGCACCGGGCGCCAGTCGGCCGCGACGCCGGGGTTGCCGTGGACGAAGACGATCGCCTCCGGCGCGTCGGCCGGGCCGGCCTCCAGCACCGGCGAGCGGACGCCGTCGACGACGACCTCGCGGTCGCGCACGGCGCTCATCGGGCCAC
>JAOPZD010000188.1 GCA_025964295.1 Conexibacter sp. | reverse complement strand
CGTGTCCAGGTAGCCCTCGGCCGCCAGCTGCGCGTAGGCCTCGACGACCACGCCGCGCGACACCCCGAGCTGCGTCGCCAGCGCGCGCGTCGCGGGCAGGCGCGAGCCGGGTGGGAGGCGCCCGCCGCGGACGGCCTCGCGCAGCGCGTGCTCGGTCCGGGCGCGGAGCGTGCGGCCAGGCGCGGCGTCGAGGTCCAGGTGCAGGTCCACTTGGCCCCATCATGCCAGACCGGTTTGGTCCTGGAGGACGGGCCAAGTCGCCCGTACGGTGGCGGCCATGGCCTCCTCCGCTCCCTCCGAACGCGCGCGCGTCCGCCGGGCGCCCGCGCGCGCCGACTACGACCGCGCGATGATCGACGCGATCCTCGACGAGGCGCTCGTCGCCCACCTCGGCTTCGCGGTCGACGACCAGCCCTACGTCATCCCGACGCTCCACGCGCGGATCGGCGACGCGGTCTACGTCCACGGCTCGGCCGCCTCGCGGATGGTGACGATGCTCGGCGCCGGCCTGCCCGCGTGCCTGACCGTGACGCTGCTCGACGGCCTCGTCCTCGCCCGCTCGGCGTTCAACCACTCGATGAACTACCGGTCGGTCGTCGTCCTCGGCCGCGCGCGCTTCGTCGAGGGGCCGGACGAGCGCGCCGCCGCGCTGGAGGCGTTCACCGAGCGGCTGATCCCCGGGCGCTGGGACGAGGTCCGCCCGCCGAGCCGCCAGGAGCTCAAGGGCACGCGCGTGCTGGCGCTGTCGCTCGACGAGGCCTCGGCCAAGCTGCGCGCCGGCGGCCCGGTCGACGACGCCGAGGACTACGCGCGCGACACGTGGGCGGGCGTCGTCCCGCTGCGGCTGACCGCGGGCGAGCCCGAGCCCGACCCGCGGCTGCGCGACGGCATCGCGGTCCCGCCGTCGGTCACCGCCTGGACGTAGGCCTACACGTTGGCCGCGAGGGCGCGGCGCACGCGGTCCAGCGTCAAGACCCCGCACAACCGGCCGTCGCCGTCGACGACCGCCAGCGCGCCGAAGCGCCGCAGCGGCTCGGAGCCCAGCAGGAGCTCCAGCGGCGTGTCGCGCCCGACGCTGGCCTGCTCGCCCTCGCCCGACTCCAGCAGCTCGTCGGCGGTCAGCGTCGGCTGCCCGCCGGACACCGCGACGTCGACGCGCTCCTGGCGCAGCAGGCCGACCAGGCGTCCCGATGCCGCGTCGATGACCGGGAACCACGGCAGCTGGTAGCGCAGGAAGAACTCGTCCTGGGCGGCCAGCGCGGTCGTCTCGCGCGGGACCGCGACCGGCTCGGCGTCCATCAGGTCGGCGGCGGTGACGCCGTCGATGCGCTCGGCGAACTGCGAGGAGACCACCGCGCTGCGCGCCCCCTGGCTGAGGAACCACCCGAGGATCGCCAGCCAGATGCCGTCGGCCGGGTCGCCGGTCGCCAGCAGGAACAGGCCCAGCCCCATCAGGATGTAGGCGAAGCCCTGGCCCAGGCGCCCGGCCAGGCGCGTCGCGCGATGGCGGTCGCCGGTCACCTTCCACGCGACCGCGCGCGCGATCCGGCCGCCGTCGAGCGGGAAGGCCGGGACCAGGTTGAAGATCAGCAGCCCGCCGTTGACCAGCGCCAGCCACGACAGCAGCGCCAGCACCGGCGAGCTGTCGTCGCTGCTGGCGAAGAGGTTGACGTCCCAGTTCGGATGCGAGGCGAGCGCGACGCCGGCGGTCGCGGCCAGGGCGATCAGCAGCGTCACCAGCGGCCCGGCGGCCGCGATCCGGAACTCCTCGCCGGGCGACTGCGAGTCGCGCGACAGCTTCGCCAGGCCGCCGAAGACCCAGAGGTCGATGCCCAGCACCTCGACGCCGTTGCGCCGCGCGACGACCGCGTGGCCGAGCTCGTGCAGCGCGATCGACAGGAAGAACAGCAGCGCGCCCGCGACCGCCGTGACGTAGGTGGTGGTGTTGGACGCGTCGGGCAGCGCGTCGGAGAACTGCACCGACAGCCACCAGATCATCAGGAACAGGAAGAGGAACCAGCCGGGGCTGGCGCCGATGCGGATGCCGAACACCCGCGCGAGCTGCGTCGATCCTCCTCCGCCGAACATCGAGGACATTGTGACGCCTACGCCACGGCGCGGCGCTCTGCGCCACCCTGTGGCGCGTGGACACGCGCACGATCCTCGGCCTCTACGCGCAGGGCCTGTTCCCGATGGACGAGTCCGGACCGGACGTGCCGCGCGAGCTGCCGTGGTGGGTCGCCGACCCGCGGACGGTCTTCGAGCTCGACGAGGGATCGCGCGCCGCGGTGCGCCGGCGGGTGCGCCGCTCGCTGCGCGCCCGCGACGACTGGCAGCTGCGGATCTCCGGCGCCTTCGACGAGGTCATCACCCGCTGCGCGCAGCCGCGCAGCCCGGGCGACGGCGTCTGGCTGACGCCGCGGATGCACCGGCTCTACCGCCTCCTGCACGCGTCCGGCCACGCGCACACGTTCGAGATCTGGGCCGGCGACGAGCTGGCCGCGGGCCTGATCGCGGTCACGCTCGGCCGCGCGGCGATGCTCGAGTCGATGTGGCACCGCGTCCCGCACGCGGGCAACGTCCTGCTGTCGCGCACGCTCGACGCGCTGGCCGGCGGCGGCGCGACGCTCTGCGACATCCAGACGGCGACGCCGCACACGCTGCGCCTCGGAGCTGTGCAGATCCCGCGCGCGGAGTACGAGGCGCGGTTGAGAGCCGCCCTACACTCGTAAGGGTCATGGACACGGACGACCGCCTCACCTGGACGCAGCGCCGCGAGCTCTCGCGCGAGCTGTGGCTCGACGACCACCTCCGCGCGCTCAGCGAGGTCCAGCCCGAGGACCTGGACGACCCCGAGCTGCTGCGCGGCATCGAGCAGCGCGCCCGCGACCTCGCCGACGTGGTCGCCAAGCTGCGCCAGATGCGCGGCGACGACCTCGCCGTCGAGCGGGAGATCGTCGCGTTCCGCGGCCAGCTGGAACAGCTCGGCTAACCGGCCTTCAACCCCGCCGTCTCGACCTTCGGGCCGAGCGCCTGCGCCAGCGCGATCAGGCCCGACAGCGGGCGGATCATCACCGTGAAGTCCTCGA
>JAOPZD010000180.1 GCA_025964295.1 Conexibacter sp. | reverse complement strand
CGCGGCCGGCCTGGCCGCGCAGCGCTTCGCCTTCGAGGGCGCTCACCAGGCGGGCGTGCTGACGCCGCGCCAGCCCTACGCGATCCTCGTCGCGTTCGACGCGATCACCGGCTCGCCCGCCGAGCTGGCCGAGGGCCTGCGGCAGCTGTCGGTCCGCTCCCGGCAGCTGACGCAGGGCTACGACGCGCTGCTCGGCGCCCCGGGCGACGGGCCGACGCCGGACTCCGGTGTCCTGGGCCCCCGGGTCGCGCCGGACGGCCTGACGGTGACGATCGGCCTCGGCGCGTCGCTGTTCGACGGCCGTTACGGCCTGGCCGCGCGCCGGCCCGCCGGCCTCAAGGCGATGCCGACGTTCCCCGACGACGCGCTCGTCGCCGCCGAGACCCACGGCGACGTGCTCGTCCAGCTCTGCGGCAACGCCGAGGACGGCCTGCTGCACGCGCTGCGCGACCTGATGCGCGCCACGCGCGGGGCGCTGGCGCCGTGCTGGAAGGTCGAGGGCTTCCTGCCGCCGACCTCGAGGGAGGCCGGTTCCCACCTACCCACCGGCCGCAACCTGCTCGGCTTCAAGGACGGCACGGCCAACCCCGACACGGCCGACGCCCAGCTGATGGACCGCCTCGTCTTCGACGACGCCGGCGGCACCTACGCCGTGGTCCGGATCATCCGCAACCGCGTCGAGTTCTGGGACCGCGTCGCGCGCTCCGAGCAGGAGCTGATGATCGGCCGGCGCAAGGACACGGGTGCGCCGCTGGGCCGGCGCCGCGAGCTCGACGACCCCGGCTACGCCGACGATCCTCACGGAGACCGCATCCCGCTCGACGCCCACGTGCGCCTCGCGCGCCCGCGCACGCCCGCCACCGAGGGCGAGCGGATCCTGCGCAGGGGCTACAACTACTCGCGCGGCATCGACGCCGCCGGCCAGCTCGACATGGGCCTCGTCTTCGTCGCGTTCAACCGCGACGTCGCCCAGCAGTTCGAGGTCGTCCAGCGCCGCCTCGCCGGCGAGCCGCTGGTCGACTACGTCGTGCCGACCGGCGGCGGGTACTTCTACGTCCCGCCGGGCGCGCGCGACGGCGAGGACTGGGTCGGGTCGGGGCTGTTCACGTAGGCCGCCCCTGCAACGCAGGCGCGATATGTTGCGCGGCGAGCAGATGACCGAGTCCTCGTCGCAGCAGATCGAGCTGCACGGCCACCCCGTCACCTATCACCAGATGGGCTCGGGGCCCGCCGTCCTGCTCGTCCACGGCATCACGTCCAGCTCCCGGACGTGGCGTGCGGTCATGCCGGCGCTGGCCGAGCACTACACGGTGATCGCGCCGGACCTGCTCGGCCACGGACGGTCGGCCAAGCCGCGCGGCGACTACTCGCTCGGCGCCTACGCGTCGGGGCTGCGCGACCTGCTCGTCGCGCTGGAGATCCCGCGCGCGACGGTCGTCGGCCACTCGCTCGGCGGCGGCGTCGCGATGCAGTTCGCCTACCAGTTCCCCGATCGCCTCGAGCGGCTGGCGCTCGTCGACTCCGGCGGCCTGGGCAGCGAGGTCAACCTCGTCCTGCGCGCGGCGACGCTGCCGGGCGCCGAGTACGTCCTGCCGCTGCTGGCCTCCGGGCCGCTGCGCGGCGCCAGCGCGGCGGTTGGCTCCGTCCTGGGCCGCGTCGGGCTGCGCGCCAGCGCCGACGTGCGCGGGATGGCCGAGGGCTTCGAGTCGCTCGGCGACGGCGCCGCGCGCCGCGCCTTCGTGCACACCGCGCGCTCCGTGATCGACCCGTCCGGCCAGCGCGTCGACGCGACCGACCGCCTGTACCTGGCCGAGCACGTGCCGTCGCTGATCGTGTGGGGCTCGCGCGACCGGATGATCCCCGTCGAGCACGGGCGCGAGGCGCACGAGCTGATGCCCAACAGCCGCTTCGAGGTCTTCGAGGGCGCCGGGCACTTCCCGTTCAACGACGACCCCGAGCGCTTCGTCGCCCTCCTGCACGACTTCATCGCGACCACGGAGCCGGCCGTGTTCGACGACGACCTGATCCGCCGGCTGATGCTCCGCCACCGCTCATGACCCAGCTGCACGCCTTTCCGCACCGCCGGACGATCCCGACGCGGTGGAACGACAACGACGTCTACGGCCACGTCAACAACATCGAGTACTACGCGTTCTTCGACACCATCATCAACGCGTACCTCATCGAGCAGGGCGGGCTGGACATCCTGCGCGGCGACGCGATCGGGCTGTGCGCGGAGTCGCACTGCGCGTTCACCGCGGCGCTCGTGTTCCCCGAGCCGGTCGAGGCGGGGCTGCGCGTGGGGCACCTCGGCACGTCCTCGGTGCGCTACGAGCTCGGGTTGTTCGGCGACGGCGGGGAGACGGCGGCGGCGACGGGCTGGTTCGTGCACGTGTTCGTCGACCGCGAGACGCGCCGGCCGGTGCCGATCCCCGACGCGATCCGGTCGGCGCTGCAGAAGCTGGTGGCTCAGGAGGCGCAGGCGTGAACGTCCGGGGCGCGGTGCTGCGCGAGATGGGGCTGCCCAAGCCCTACGCCGAGTCGCGGCCGCTGGAGATCGCCGACCTCGAGCTGGCGCCGCCCGGGCCGGGCGAGCTGCTGGTCCGCGTCGGCGCGGCGGGGCTGTGTCACTCCGACCTGTCGGTGATCGACGGCTCGCGCCCGCGCGTGATGCCGATGGTCCTCGGCCACGAGGCGGCGGGCGAGGTCGTGGGCAGCGGCGGCGAGACGCCGGGCTTCGCCGAGGGCGACCACGTCGTGCTGTCGTTCGTGCCCACCTGCGGCGCGTGCGGGCCGTGCCGGGCGCAGCGCCCGGCGCTGTGCGAGCCGGGCGCTGCGGCCAACGCGGCGGGGACGCTGCTGTCGGGCGCGCGGCGCTGGGCGGCGCCGTTGCACCATCACTTGGGCGTCTCGGCCTTCGCCGACCACGTCGTCGTCTCCCACCACTCCGCGGTCAGGGTCGACCCCGCGCTGCCCTACGAGATCGCCGCGCTGTTCGGGTGCGCGATCCTCACCGGCGTCGGCGCGGCGGTCAACAGCGCGCACGTCGGGCCCGAGGACCGCGTCGTCGTCTTCGGCCTCGGCGGCGTCGGCCTGGCCGCGCTGCTCGGCGCGCAGATGGCGGGCGCGGCGGAGGTCGTCGCGGTCGACGTTGTCGAGGACAAGCTCGAGCACGCGCGCCGCCTCGGCGCGACGCCGATCCACGCGGGGGAGGGCGCCGTCGAGGCGATCCGCGAGGCCACCGGCGGCGGCGGCGACAAGGTCATCGAGACCGTCGGCAGCGCCGGCGTCCTGGCCCAGGCCTACGAGGCGACGCGCCGCGGCGGCACGACCGTGACCGTCGGCCTGCCCCACCCCGAGCAGCGCCTCGACATCCAGGCCGTCAGCCTCGTCACCGAGGAGCGCACGCTCAAGGGCTCCTACCTCGGGTCCTGCGTCCCGGAGCGCGACATCCCGCTGTTCGTGGCCGCCTACCAGGACGGCCGCCTGCCCGTCGACGAGCTCCTCACCCACCGCATCGCCCTCGACGAGATCAACGAGGGCTTCGACCGCCTCGCCGCCGGCGCCGCCGTCCGCCAAGCCATCACGTTCTAGGGACAGTCCCCCAACATCGTTGAGCCCGCGTTGGGGGACAGTCCCCTAGGCGGCGTCGCGGAGGGCGTTGGCCGGGCCGTAGACGCCTTCCAGCGCCGCGACGGCCTCGAAGGTGAACTGCTCGCCGGCGAGGGCGTGGACCTCGGTCAGCGCGCTGTCGAGCGAGCGGCCGGGGGAGTAGGGACGGGCGCTGACCATCACGTCGAAGGCGTCGGCGGCGGCGAGCAGGCCGGCGCCCTCCGAGAGCTCGGCGCCGCGGAGGCCGCGCGGGTAGCCGCCGCCGTCGGGACGCTCGTGGTGGCTGAGGATCCACTCGACCTGCTCGTCGCCGAGGATCTCCTCCACCATCCGCGCGCTCAGCTCGGCGTGGCCCTTGATGACCTCGTACTCCTCGCGGGTCAGCCGCGAGGGCTTGAGCAGGATCGCGTCCGGGATGCCGATCTTGCCGACGTCGTGGACGAGCGCGGCCTCGTGCAGCAGCGCGACGCGGTCGGCCGGCCAGCCGCGCTCCTCGGCCAGCCGCGCCGTGAGCTTCGCGACCCGCTCGGAGTGCTCGCGCGTCGACGCGTCGCGCGCGTCGATCGCGCGGGCCAGCGCGCGGATCCCGGTCAGCGCCTGCGAGCGCTGCAGCGCGCCGATGCGCTCCTCGGCCGACAGCTCGTGGATCGTCGTGGGGTCATAGGCCGAGACGCGGTTGCGGCCGTGCTCCTTGGACCAGTACAGCGCGCCGTCGGCGAAGCGGCTGAGCTGCTCGGCGTCGCCGGCGTGCACGACGTCGCAGACGCCGGCCGAGATCGTGACGTGGGCGCCGCCGGCGAACGGGGCGCGCTCGATCGTCCGGCGCGCCCGCTCCAGCGCGGCGGCGGCGTCGCCGGCGGCGGCCTCGGGCAGCAGGACGGCGAACTCGTCGCCGCC
>JAOPZD010000161.1 GCA_025964295.1 Conexibacter sp. | reverse complement strand
CCCGGGGCTGGACGACAAGCGCCTGACCGCCTGGAACGGCCTGGCGATCCACGCCTTCGCCGAGGCCGGCGCGGCGCTCGGCCGCCCGGATCTCGTCGACGTGGCGGTGGGCGGCGCCGAGTTCGTGGTGGGGTCGATGCGCGACGCCGACGGGCGCCTGCTGCGCACGTGGAAGGACGGGGAAGGCAAGTTGAACGCCTACCTCGAGGACCACGCGTTCCTGCTCGAGGCGATGGTCGCCCTCTACGAGGCGACGTTCGACCCGCGCTGGTTCGCGGAGGCGCGGTCGTTGGCCGACGCGATCCTGGAGCGCTTCGCGGACCCCTCGGAGGCGGGTGGGTTCTTCGCCACGTCGTCGGATCACGAGCGGCTCGTCGTGCGGCGCAAGGACATCGAGGACGCGCCGATCCCATCGGGCTCGTCGTCGGCGGCGGTCGGCCTGCTGCGGCTGGCGGCGCTGACCGGCGAGGCGCGCTACGAGGAGGCCGCGCTGTCGCACCTGCGGCTCGTCGCGCCGCTGCTCGGGCGCCACCCGATGGCCTTCGCCCATGCGCTGATCGCGCTCGACCTCGTCGTCGCTCCGGGGCGCGAGGTGGCCCTGGCCGGCGAGGACGACGCCGTCGCGGGGCTGGCCACGGTCGTGCGCGAGCGGCTGCGCCCCGGCGTGGTCGTCGCGGGGCCGCCCGGCGACGGGGTCCCGTTGATGGAGGGCCGCGTGCCGGTCGACGGCGCGGCGGCGGCCTACGTCTGCGAGCGCTTCGCCTGCCAGCTGCCGGTCACCACGGCCGGAGAGCTGCGCGAGCTGCTGGACCCGTAGATCCCGCGCCATGCGCCGCTCGGCCTGTGGCGACTGGAGGGCGGGCCGGGTTCCGAGGTGGCCGCTGTGGGGAATCGATAGGCGCATGGTCCGCTCTCCACTGCTGTTCGTCGCGCTTGTCGCCGTCGCCGCCGCCGTCGTTGCGCCTGCCTCGGCCGGCGCGGCCGGGACCGTCACGGTCGACAAGCCCTGCTACGTCGAGGGCGAGCCGATCGTCGTCACCGGCAGCGCGTTCGGGCCGAATGCGCAGCTGACGCTCGGCAGCAGCCTCGGCGGCCAGACGCTGGGATCGGCGATCTCCGACCCGGCCGGCGCGTTCGCCACGCGCGTGCCCGCGCCGGCGCCGCAGAGCACCAGCGCCCGCGCGGTCGACAGCTCCACCCTGACCGTCGTCAACCCGCTCGACAGCACCCAGAACGCCTCGGTGCCCTTCCAGGTGGCCAACTTCACCGTCGACCGCGGCGTCTCGCGCAACCCCAAGTCGACCCGCACCTGGTACTTCTCCGGCTTCCCGACCGGCTCCACCATCTACGGCCACTTCCGCTTCAAGGGCAAGACCGCCGCCAACCACCGCTTCGGCACCGCCACCGGCGCCTGCGGCCTCCTCCACGCCCGCGCCCGCGGCATCCCGGTCTCGCGGCTGCGCACGGGCACCTGGACGATCCAGGTGGACACGGCCAAGACCTACAGGCGCCACCGCATCCCGTCGCTCGAGCTGCGGGTGTCGATCTTCTATAAGTAGCGCTTGCCGCTCCGGCTAGGGCTTTTCCCAAGCCGGTGTGCGGGCGAGAATAGTGTGCGCCCATGATCCGCCGCGCACCGCTTTGGATTCTGTCGCTGACCGCCGCCACCGTTCCCGTCGCGAGCGCTCACGGCGCATCGCTGAAGTTCGAGAAGCCCTGCTACCTGACAAGCGATGGAGCAATTGCGCACGGCTCCGGCTTTCTCCCGAACTCGTTGCTCGACATCGGCGGCGACTGGCTGCACGGCATCTCGACGAAGGCCGATGGTCGAGGCAACGTCCGCCTGGAGTACGTCACCCCGGCTCTGGACGTCGGGCTGGCGCCGACGACCGTCATGCGCAAGACCATCACGCTGTCTGATCCTCGTCACGAGTCTCGCAGCGCCGAGACCACGATCCGCGTCGTCAACGTCAGTGCGGCGTGGGGGCAGCTCCGGCGCCCACGCGCCGTCCGCCAATGGCGCTTCACCGGATTCATGGACAGAGGCACCGTTTATGGACACTTCCTGTTTCACGACAAGCTCGTCGTCACCAGACGATTCGGAAGGCCATCTGGCCCATGCGGGTTGCTCACCGCCCGCGCTCCCGGCATCCCGGCGCCCAAGTCCAAGCTCCACGCGGGTCACTGGGACTTCGTCTTCGATACGAGCCGCAAGTTCCGGACGGGCCGTCCGCAGTCGCTGCTTCTCCCCGCGACGGTGCCCTCCGGCTACAGCACCGGCAGGTAGCGGTCGAGCTCCCACTGCGTGACCTGCACGCGGTAGTCCTCCCACTCCTGGCGCTTGATCTCGATGAAGCGGTTGAACATGTGCTCGCCGAGGGTGCGCAGGACGAGCTCGGACTCGGCGGTCAGCTCGACCGCCTCGCCGAGGGTCTCGGGGAGCTGCTCGATGCCGAGGCGCTTGCGCTCGTCGGGCGACAAGTGGTACAGGTTCTTCTCCATCGGCTCGGGCAGCTCGTAGCCCTTCTCGATGCCCTCGAGGCCGGCCTGCAGGAGGGCGGCGAAGGTGAGGTAGGGGTTGCACGCGGGGTCGGGGCAGCGCAGCTCCATGCGCGTGCCCTTCTCCTTGCCCGGGTGGTAGAGCGGGACGCGCACGAGCGCTGAGCGGTTGCGGCGGCTCCAGGCCACGTAGACCGGCGCCTCGTAGCCCGGGACCAGGCGCTTGTAGGAGTTGACCCACTGGGCGAAGATCGACGACAGCTCGCGCGCGTGCTTGAGCTGACCGGCGATGAAGGCCTTTCCGACGTCGGAGAGGAAGTAGGGGTCGTCGGCGTCGAACATCGCGTTGGACCCGTCCTTGAACAGGCTCATGTGCGTGTGCATCCCGGAGCCGTTCTGGCCGAAGAGCGGCTTGGGCATGAACGTCGCATGCCAGCCGTACTTCATGGCGTACTCCTTGACCGTGATCTTGTGGGTCATGCAGTCGTCGGCCATCTTCAGCGCGTCGGCGTAGCGCATGTCGACCTCGTGCTGGGACGGGCCAACCTCGTGGTGGGAGTACTCCACGTGGATCCCGAGCTGCTCGAGCGCGATGACGGTCTCGCGGCGGACGTCGGAGCCGGCGTCGAGGGTCGTGAGGTCGAAGTAGCCGCCCTCGTCGAGGACCTCGGTGCCGTTCTTGTCCTTGAACAGGAAGTACTCGAGCTCGGGGCCGACGTTGAAGGTGTCGAAGCCCATCTGGTGCATGCGGTCCAGCGCGCGGCGCAGGACGTGGCGCGGGTCGCCCTCGTAGGGCGTGCGCTCCGGCGTGAGCACGTCGCAGAAGACGCGGCCGACCCCCTGCTCCTCGGGGCGCCACGGCAGGATCGCGAAGGTCGACGGGTCCGGCATGGCGATCATGTCGGACTCCTCGATGGCGTTGAACCCCGTGATGGAGCTGCCGTCGAAGCCCATCCCGTTCTCGAACGCGTCCTCGAGCTCGGCCGAGTTGATGCTGAACGACTTCAGCTGGCCCAGGATGTCGGTGAACCAGAAGCGGATGAAGCGCAGCTGGTGGGCCTCGACGATCGCCTTGACGTCCTCGACGGTGCGCGGCTGGTCGGTCATAGGGGGTTGACCCTAGAGGATCGCGATTGTCACATTTGTCGAAAGCTGGGCGCCGATGTGTCGA
>JAOPZD010000087.1 GCA_025964295.1 Conexibacter sp. | reverse complement strand
CACTGCTGACCGCGCGCGGCGCGCCGCCGAGACCCGCGCCGTCCGACCGCGAAACCCGTGGCCGCGCACGGGGTAGGTGTCGGTGACGAAGGACGGAGGGCATCATGCGCGAGGCGAGCAAGCGGACCAGGGAGCTCGGGCGCAGCGCGGCCAGCCGCGGGGCTGAGGTGCGACGCCAGATGCGCCAGCTGGACGTGCCGTGGGCACGCTGCCGGGTGGCGCGGATGGCCCGGGAGGCGATCCTGCAGTTCGTGCTCGGCCCGCTGATCAGGCTGTACACCCGTGCGCGCGTCTACGGCCGGGAGCGCTTCGAGGGGCTGCCGCCCCCGGTCGTCCTCGTCGCCAACCACACGAGCCACCTCGACACTCCGACGATCCTGCGAGCGCTCCCGCTCGCGTGGCGCCAGCGGACCGCCGTCGCGGCCGCCGCCGACTACTTCTACAAGAAGCGCGTGGTCGCCAACCTCGTCGCGCTGAGCTTCAACACGGTCCCGATCCTGCGCGGCGGTGGCGGCGGCTCGGGGAGCGGCTCGTTCGACCACGTCGACCAGCTGATCGACCAGCGCTGGAACCTGCTGATGTTCCCCGAGGGCACGCGCTCACGCGCCGGAGAGCTCGGCAAGCTGCACTCGGGCGCCGCCGTCATCGCCCAGCAGCACGGCATCCCGATCGTGCCGATCCACGTCCGGGGCACCTACGCGGCGATGCCGCCGGGCCGCAACTGGCCCAAGCGGATCGACGGATTCCTGTCGCACCGCCACCGCGTGGAGGTCCATTTCGGCCCGCCGATCTGGCCCGCGGGTGACGAGGATCGTGCCGCCGTCATGGGCCGCGTACGTAGGTATCTGGAAGGTGCGCCGGGAGCGATGTAAGGCCCCGGACCACCCTGGATGACCCGGCCCCCCGGTTCCTGGTATCAGCGGACTGCGGGTCCACGACGACAGGAGGACCGGGTGAGCATCTACGGTGCGGAGACGATCGGGACGGCACTCCTGATCCTGCTGGGCGACGGTGTCGTCGCGGCGGTGCTCCTCAGTCACTCCAAGGCCGAGAACGGCGGCTGGATCGTCATCACCTGGGGCTGGGCGATGGGGGTCATGGTGGGCGTCTTCGCGGTCTCGCAGTTCAGCGGCGCCCACCTCAACCCCGCGGTCACGCTGGGCTTCGCGGTCGAGGGCAGGACCGACTGGAGCGACGTCCCCAAGTACTTCGCCGGCGAGTTCTCCGGCGCGTTCATCGGGGCGGTCCTCGTCTACCTCTCCTACCTCAACCACTGGCGGCCGACCGAGGATCCGGGGCTCAAGCTCGCGGTGTTCTGCACGGCGCCGGCGATCCGCAACACGATCGCCAACATCATCACCGAGGTCATCGGCACGTTCGTGCTGGTCTTCGGCGTCCTGGCGATCTTCGCCGACAAGACGACCGCCCCGGGCCTCGGCGGCCTGATCGTCGGCCTGCTGGTGCTCGCCATCGGGTTGTCGCTCGGCGGCCCGACGGGCTACGCGATCAACCCCGCGCGCGACCTTGCGCCACGGATAGCCCACGCGCTGCTCCCGATCCCGGGCAAGGGCCCGTCGGACTGGGGCTACGCCTGGATCCCCGTGATCGGGCCGCTGATCGGTGGCACGATCGCCGCCCTGCTCTTCAAGTGGTTCTACCCATGAGCCCCGCGATGAAGAAGCTCATCGACGCGCCGGACGCCGTCGTGCGCGAGGCGCTGGAGGGCATGGAGCTGGCCTACGGCGACCGGCTCCGCGTGTCCTACGACCCGGCCACCATCGTCCGCGGCGACGCCCCGGTCGCCGGCAAGGTGGGGATCGTGTCGGGCGGCGGATCGGGCCACGAGCCCATGCACGGCGGCTTCGTCGGCCCCGGGATGCTGGACGCCGCGTGCCCCGGCGAGATCTTCACCTCCCCCACGCCCGACCAGATGATGGCCGCGACCAAGGCCGTCGACGGCGGCGCCGGGGTGCTGCACATCGTCAAGAACTACACCGGCGACGTCATGAACTTCGAGATGGCCGCCGACCTCGGCAAGGCCGAGGGCATCGAGGTCGAGGCGGTCGTCACCAACGACGACGTCGCCGTCCAGGACAGCCTCTACACCGCGGGACGGCGCGGGGTCGGCATCACGGTGATCGCGGAGAAGATCTGCGGGGCCGCGGCCGAGGAGCGGCGACCGCTCGCGGAGGTCGCCGAGATCTGCCGCCGCGTCAACGCCCAGGGCCGCAGCATGGGCATGGCGCTGACCCCGTGCACGACGCCGAGCTCCGGCCAGCCGAGCTTCGAGCTGGGCGACGACGAGATGGAGATCGGCATCGGGATCCACGGCGAGCCCGGCCGTTACCGCGAGCCGCTCGCGCCGGCCGCGCAGGTCGTCGAGCGCCTGGCGGGCGCGGTCGTGGAGGACCTCCCCTACACCTCGGGCGACCAGGTCCTGGCGTTCGTCAACGGCATGGGCGGCACGCCGCTGATCGAGCTCTTCGTCGTCTACCGCGACCTGCACCACTTCCTCGCGGACCGCGGCATCACGATCACCCGCCGGCTGATCGGCAACTACATCACCTCGCTCGAGATGGCCGGCTGCTCGATCACGCTGCTGCGGGTCGACGACGAGCTCACGCGGCTATGGGACGCTCCCGTGAACACGCCCGCGCTGAGATGGGGTGCGTGACGCACGGCACCGCCACGATCAGCAACACGGCCGTCACGGCGTGGATCCGGCGCTTCGCGGCGGAGGTGGAGCAGCACCGCGAGGAGCTGGTGCGCCTCGACACGGCGATCGGCGACGGCGACCACGGGACGAACATGAACCGCGGGATGCAGAAGGTGCTCGAGAAGCTCGACGGGCTCGAAGGCGACGACATCGGCGCCTCGCTCAAGGCGGTCGGCATGACGCTCGTCTCGAGCGTCGGCGGCGCCGCCGGGCCGCTCTACGGCACGTTGTTCCTGCAGATGGGCAGCGCGACCGACGGCGCGGCGACGCTCGACGTCGCGGCCTGGGCCGACGCGCTCGAGGCCGGCGTGCGCGGCGTGCAGGCCCGCGGCAAGGCCGAGCCCGGCGACAAGACGATGGTGGACGC
>JAOPZD010000057.1 GCA_025964295.1 Conexibacter sp. | reverse complement strand
GACCGACGTCCTGCTCGCGCTGCGCGCGCTCCTGGAGCCCGAGGGCCCGCAGACCGGCCGCCTCGCCGGCCGCGTGGCCGCGCTCTGCGCGCTGCCCGAGTCCCGCGCCCAGGTGACCGAGCGGATCGCGCACCTCGTCGCGCTGGAGCGCTCCGTCGTCGCGGGCGTCGCGCCGGACGACTCGGCGCTGGAGAACCTCGTCGACGAGCTGACCGGCTGGCTGCGCGCGCTGCTGCGCGACGTCCTGTGCGGGCACCTGGACTCCGACCTGCGCGCGGTGGCCGACGAGATGCTGGCCGAAGAGGACGAGCGGCAGCGGACGATCGCCTAGCGGCGGCGGCGCGCGCCCTGCCACCCGGCAGGGACCGCCGCTGGCGCGGCGGGAGGGACGCGCGTACCGTCGCCACCAGGTGACCCCGGACGACGACGACCCCGACCTCCCCGGCGACGCCTGGCCCTACTGGCCGGTCGTGCTGCCCGACGGCCGCGCGGTGACCGTCATGGGCGCGGGACCGTGCCATGCGCAGAGCGCCTTCGCCCGGCTGCTGCCCGACGGCTCGTGGTTCCACGCGGCGACGCCGCCGGAGGCCGTGGCCACTGCGGCCGGGGTGGACGTCGAGCAGGGCCGCGCGCTGTTCCACGGCGCCTAGCGCTGCGCGAGCGCCCGCGTCGCGATGCGCGCCGCGATCGCGTGCGCCGCCGCCCGGATCGTCCCCGTCCGGTCATACGGCGGCTCGTAGGCGGTGAGCGCCGCCGCGACGACCGTCGCGTGGTCGAAGGTGGCGTCGATCGTCGCCAGCAGCTCGTCCAGCCCCGGCCCGCCGGGTGCCGCGTAGCGGTTGGCGCGGCCGACCGACACGTCGAGCGCGTCGAGGTCGACGTGCAGGTAGAGCCGCTGCGGCAGCCGCGCGATCTCCGCCGGCGCCGTGCGCACGTCGCTCGCCGCCAGCGCGGCGCGCTGGTGGGGCGCGAGGTCGCGGGCGTGCAGCAGCGCCACGTCGCGCGGCGCGAGCGGCGTGAAGCCCGCGATCGTCGCCGACGCCGCCTGCCACGCGCCGCCGGTGAGGATCGACAGCGCCATGACGTCCATCGACCCCGACAGGTTGTCGGCTGGCGTGTCGAGGTCGGCGTGGGCGTCGAGCCAGACCGCCCCCTGGGCGCCGCAGCCCGCGACCGTCCCCGACGCGCTGATGCAGCCGCCGGCCATCACCAGCGGGAAGGCGCCCCGGGCCACCGCGGCGCGCACCGCCAGCGCCTGGCCGCGCAGCAGGTCGAAGATCCGCGTGACCTCGCCGGCCGCCGGGTCGGCGGACGGGATCCGCTCGACGGTCGGCGCCCAGCCCGCGGCGCGCAGCCCCTCGTGCAGGTCCTCGTCGGCGAACAGGGACGACGCGCCCGCGCCCATCCCGACGTCGGGCGTGCCGTGCTCGAACGGCCAGCAGATGACCGCGAGCGACGGCCGGGCGCCGCTCAGAACGCCGCCTCGCTCAACAGCGCCGATCGCTCGGCGCCCTCGGCGAACAGGTGCCGGTGAACGAGCACGAGCCCGTCCACGTCGTGGACGTCGCCGTCGAGCTGCGGGACCACGATCGGGTCCTCGTCGCCGATCGCCGCCACCAGCCGCTCCAGCGCCGCCGCGTCGCGCACGGCTAGGACGCGCAGCTCGCGCAAAGTCCGCGTCGCCTTGCGCGCCAGCGCGGCGTCGCCGCCCAGCGCCGCGGTCAGCTCCGCCTCGCCGGCGTCGCCGGACTCGTCGCCCGGCGCCAGCGGATGCACGCGGTTGACCACGAGCCCGCCGAACGGCATCGCCGCCTCGCGCAGCTTGCCGCGGAAGAAGATCGCCTCCTCGACCGGCTCGCGCTCGGGCGAGGTGACGATGAAGAACGTCGTCGCGCGGTCGCCCAGCAGCGCCTTGACGCCCGCGGCCCGCTCCCGGAACCCGTCGAGCACGCCGCTCAGCGCGGTGAAGAACACGCGCAGGTCGTCCATCAGGTCGACGCCGGTGACGCGCCGCAGGACCGAGAACACCACGCCGGTCCCGCGCCCGACGACCTTCGCGGCCAGGCCCGACGGCGCCAGGAACAGCCGCAGCGCGCGGCCCTCCAGGAAGCCCGTCAGCCGGTCCGGCGCGTCGAGGAAGTCCAGCGCGTTGCGCGACGGCGGCGTGTCGAGCACGATGACGTCGAAGAGCCCCGAGCGATCCAGGTCATACAACTTGGCCACCGCGGTGAACTCCTGGGACCCCGCGACCGCGCTGGACAGCTCGCGGTAGATCCGGTTGGCGAGGATCTCGTCGCGCGCCTTCTCGTCGGGCGCCAGGCGCTCGATCAGCTCGTCGAAGGTCCGCTTCGGATCGAGCATCATCGCCCAGAGCTCGCCGTCCAGGACGATCCCGTGGCCGGCGAAGCGCGCGTCGTCGACGCGCCGCGGCTCGCTGCCCAGCTGCTCGATCCCCAGCGCGTCGGCCAGCCGCCGCGCCGGGTCGATCGTCACGACGCACACGCGCGCGCCGCGCGCCGCCAGCCCCATCGCGATCGCCGCCGAGGTGGTGGTCTTGCCCACGCCGCCCGACCCCGCGCAGATGACCACGCGCTTGCCCTCCAGCCGCGCGAACAGGTCGCTCACCGGATCAGCTCCTCGCCCAGGCGCGCGAGCACGTCGCCGTCCAGGCCGTCGAGGGAGAACACGAACGGCAGCGTCCGGACCTCGACGCCGTCGACGCCGCGCCGCAGCCGCGCGATCTGGGCGCGGTGCGCCCGCGCCCGCGCCGCCTCGGACCGCGCG
>JAOPZD010000044.1 GCA_025964295.1 Conexibacter sp. | reverse complement strand
GTCGGCGGTGTTCGAGGCCGGGCCGAGCGACGCCTATGGGACGGCGCTGCCCGCCGCCTCCGACGGCGCGGGCGCGTTCGGCGCGCTGGGCGGCGGCTTCCCCGCCGGCGGCCTGCTGCACTACCGCGCGGTCGCGACCGCGACGAACGGCCCGCAGACGCGGACGACCACCGGGCCCGACGCGGTGCTCCAGCTCCCCGGCATCGCCGCGCCGCCGGCCTCGGACCCGCCTGCCGCATCGCCCCTGCCACCCGCGATCCCGCCCACGACCCCGGTGAAGGCGGCATCGCCGGCGCCGCTGAAGGCCACGTCGATCATCAAGCTCCCGACCGGGTCGACGAAGACCTGCTCGAGCCGCCGGACGCTGACCCTCCGCCTCGCCGCGCCCGCCGGCGCCAAGATCTCCAAGGCGGTGATCAAGGTCGCCGGCAAGTCCAAGACCTACAAGGGCAAGGACGTCAAGCCGAAGATCGACCTCCGCGGCCTGCCCAAGGGCAAGTACTCGGTCAAGGTCTCGATCACGCTCGCCGACGGCCGGACGGCGACGCTGAGCAAGTCCTACAAGACGTGCGCGGCGAAGAAGCGGGGGCACGCGAGCCGGTAGGCGATGGGATCGGCGCGGCTGTGCACCCCAACTGTCAGGGCGTACCTTACTTTGATGCTACGGTAAGGATATGGACGTCGCTGCCAAGTTGACGAGCAAGGGTCAGATCACGGTTCCGAAGTCGGTTCGCGATGCGCTGGCGTTGCGTCCCGGGGACGAGGTGGTGTTCCGGGTCCATGGTGATCGCGCGGTCGTCGCCAAGACGCCGGATTTCCTGGAGCTCGCCGGGACGATCGCCGTGCCGGCGGGACGCCAGGGCACGTCGTGGGATCGGGTGCTGCGCGAGACGCATCGCGCGCATGCGGAGTCGCGTCGCTGATCGCGTTCGTCGACACGAATATCCTGATTCGGCACCTGACGGGTGATCCCCCGGCGCAGGCCCGTCGGGCGACGGCCGTGTTGGCCGAAGCCGAGCAGCTCCTCGTGACCGACGTCGTCTTCGCCGGGTGCGTCTTCGTCCTCGAGTCGTTCTACGAGGCGCCGCGTGCGCAGGTGGCGATGACGATGCGAGCGCTCTTGGCGATGCCGACCGTGACGGTCGCCGATCAGCCGGTGCTCCTCCGGGCGCTGGAGGTTTACGAGCAGGATCGACTGCACTTCGCGGAGGCCCAGCTCGTCGCGGTGGCGGAAGCCAGCGGGGTCGGTCGCGTGCTGTCCTTCGACAAGGGGTTGAAGCGAGCGACGTCGATCGAATGGTGGGAGCCCTGAGCCTGTCAGTCGAGGCCGACCAAGCCGTCGAACGGCCGGAGGTCGAGCGTCTGGATGCGCGTGCGGCGTACGGCGATCTCGTCAATGGGCAGGCCGGCCGCCGCGCTGGCTTCGGTGTGCAGCACGGTCAGCCGCCGGCAGAACTGCATCAGCCAGCCATCTGAGTCATCGAGGTCGGCCTGGTCGAGCCGGGTGAGCGTGTGCTCGACCAGCTCGATCGCTATTCGAGGCCGGCGCGGCGTGAGCGTCTCGAGGCCGTCGATCACGGCGTGGATGCCGTCTGCCCACTCGGGCGCAAGGCGGTAGGCGATGTGGATCGGTGTCGCGGTCGCGTCGTCGATGGCCTGGAGCAGCGCCTTGTCGTCGGCGGTCCAGTCGTCAGGCAGGTGGCGAGGATCGAAGCGCTCGATGGGGCAGATGGTCGCAAAGTGGTCGCTGGGACCGGAGACGAACACGCCTTCCGCCCGGCGCGCGACGTACCGTTCATCGCGATGCGTCTCATCGTCGCCCGCTGCGAGGTCCGGTACTCCGGTCGCCTCGACGCCCTGCTCCCCGAGGCCCTGCGCCTGCTGATGATCAAGTCGGATGGCAGCGTGATGGTGCATGCCGACACCGGGGGCTACAAGCCGCAGAACTGGATGACGCCGCCGACGGTCGTCGAGTTCGAGGGCGAGCCGCTGACGGCGATGGTCGTCCGCAAGCGCGCCGGCGCGACCGAGGATCGGCTGGACATCACGATCTCTGAGGTGGTTTCCGACGTCACCCACGACATGGGCGAGGCCGCCGCGCTGGAGAAGGATGGCGTCGAGGCCCACCTGCAGGAGCTGTTGGCCGAGCAGCCGCACTGGTGCGGCGAGGGGTTCCGGCTGGTGCGGCGGGAGTGGCCGACCGACATCGGGCCGGTGGATCTCATGTGCCGCGACGAGGACGACGGGTGGGTCGCGGTCGAGATCAAGCGGGTCGCGACGATCGACGCGGTCGAGCAGCTGACGCGGTACCTCGACCGCCTGCGGGAGGATCCCGCGATGGCCGAGTGCCAGGGCGTCCTCGCCGCGCAGCAGATCAAGCCGCAGGCGCGGGTGCTCGCGGAGTCGCGCGGGATGCGCTGCGTCGAGGTCGATCTCGCCGTGCTGCGGGGCGAGCGCGAGCCGGATCTCACGTTGTTCCTGGTCTGAACGCCCGCGTTCGGTCATCATCTGGCCGATGAGCACCGAACACGTCGACGTCCTGATCGTGGGAGCGGGCCTGTCGGGCATCGGCGCGGCCCATCACCTGCAGACCGGCTGCCCGGGCAAGTCCTACGCCATCCTGGAGTCGCGCGACGCGATCGGCGGGACGTGGGACCTGTTCCGCTACCCGGGCATCCGCTCGGACTCCGACATGTTCACCTTGGGCTACTCGTTTCGCCCGTGGACGGCGGCCAAGTCGATCGCCGATGGCCCCTCGATCCTCGAGTACGTGCGCGACACCGCGCGCGAGGGTGGGATCGAGCAGCACATCCGCTTCGGCCACCGGGTCGTGCGCGCGTCCTGGTCGACGCCGCAGGCCCGCTGGACGGTCACCGCGCAACGCACCGACACCGGCGAGGAGCTGACGTTCACCACCAACTTCCTCTTCGGCTGCACCGGCTACTACCGCTACGACGCGGGCTACACGCCCGACTTCCCGGGCCTCGGCGACTACGCCGGCACGCTGGTCCATCCCCAGCACTGGCCGGAGGACCTCGACTACGCGGGCAAGCGCGTGCTGGTCATCGGCTCCGGCGCGACGGCCGTCACGCTCGTGCCCGCGATGGCCGAGGCCGCCGCGCACGTGACGATGCTCCAGCGCTCGCCGAGCTACATCATGACCTTGCCCGGCGAGGACCCGATCGCCAAGGCGATCCGCCGCGTGCTGCCGGAGAAGGCGGCGTACGCGGTCGTCCGCTGGAAGAACGTGGCGATGCAGGCCCTCTTCTTCCAGCTCAGCCGCCGCGCGCCTGGGCTCATCAAGCGCGTCGTCGCCGCGACCGTCAAGCGCCAGCTTCCCGACGACGTCCCGTTGGACCCGCACTTCACGCCGGCCTACGACCCGTGGGACCAGCGCGTCTGCCTCGTCCCGGACGGCGATCTCTTCAAGGCGCTGCGCTCGCGCAAGGCGTCGATCGTCACCGACCGCATCGCGACGTTCACGCCGACCGGGGTGCGGCTGGCGTCGGGCGCGGAGATCGAGGCGGACATCATCGTCAGCGCGACCGGCCTGCAGCTCCAGGCGCTGGGCGGGATGGGCTTCACGGTCGACGGCCGCGAGGTCGACCTCGCCGCCACCGTCGGCTACAAGGGCATGATGTTCAGCGGGATCCCGAACATGGCCATCGCGCTCGGCTACACCAACGCGTCGTGGACGCTGAAGTGCGACCTGACCTGCGAGTACGTGTGCCGCCTGCTGGCGCACATGGACGCCAACGGCTTTCGCAAGGTGATGCCCCGCGAGCTGGATCCGTCGGAGCCGACGCTGCCGTTCATCGACCTGCAGTCGGGCTACGTCGCGCGGGCGATCGCGCAGTTCCCGCGGCAGGGGACGCGCGCCCCGTGGCGGTTGTACCAGAACTACGCGCGCGACATCATGATGTTGCGTCGCGGGCCGCTCGAGGACGAGGGCATCGAGTTCACGCGCGCGACGCCGCAGGCCGCCGCGGCCGAGCCACTGGCGGCCTGAGGGGCCCGCACCACGAGCGGCGCGGCGGAGACGGCCGCGAGCGTGTACCAGCCAGCAAGGGAGGCTGACCGTCGCGCCCGTCCTCCCGGCATGAGAGGGTGCGCGCATGGGTCGGTCTCTGGGGAGGGCCGCGGTCGCTGCCGCGGTGATGATGTGCGTCGGTGCGCCGGGTGTGGCGCACGCGAAGCTGAGCGTGCGCGGCAGCGTGGAGCAGGTGCAGGTCACCGGCGCCAAGCCGCACGCGAAGCTGACGCTGACCCGCCGTGCGCGCAAGGTCGCCACGCAGCGGGCCGGGGCGCTCGGGGGCGCGGTGTTCCGGGACGTCAAGCCGGGCACCGGCTACGAGATCAACGCCACCAAGTCGTTCACCGTCCTGGCCGATCGCTCCGCGCCGCCGTCCACCAAGGCCTACAACCAGAAGATCCCGTCCAGCGGCTACGGCTACGTGACCACGCGCGACGGGACGAAGCTCGCGATCGCCATCCGGCTGCCCGCCGGTGGCAAGGCGCCGTACCCGACGCTCGTCGAGTACTCGGGCTACGGCTACGCCAACCCGGCCGGCGGCGAGAGCTCGATCGCCCAGATCGCCCAGCTGCTCGGCTACGCGGTCGTCGACGTCAACATGCGCGGAACGGGCTGCTCGGGCGGGGCCTTCGACTACTTCGAGCCGCTCCAGGGCCTCGACGGCTACGACGTGATCGAGACGGTCGCGCGCCAGCCGTGGGTCGCCCACCACAAGGTCGGGATGATGGGCGTCTCCTACGGCGGCATCAGCCAGCTGTTCGTCGGCGCCACGCGCCCGCCGAGCCTCTCGGCGATCACGCCGCTCAGCGTCATCGACAACACCCAGACGACGCTCTACCCCGGCGGCGTCCTCAACACGGGCTTCGCCCTCTCCTGGGCCAAGGACCGCGTGCACGACGCCAAGGCGGCGTCGAAGACCGGCGGCCAGGCGTGGGCGCTGAAGCGCATCCAGGGCGGGGACGCCACCTGCAAGGCCAACCAGGCGCTGCACCCCGAGGCCGTCGACCTGCTGGCCAAGACGCGGGCCAACGACGTCTACGTCCCCAAGGTCGCCGACCCGCTGTCGCCGATCACCTTCGTCAAGAAGATCACCGCGCCGACGTTCCTGGCCTGCCAGTTCACCGACGAGCAGACCGGCGGGCACTGCCCGGCGCTGGCCGATCACTTCACCGGGACCAAGAAGAAGTGGTTCACCTTCACCAACGGGACGCACATCGACTCGCTGGACCCCGCGACCTTCAACCGCTGGTATGACTTCCTCGAGCTCTACGTCGCCCAGCGCGCGCCGAAGCTGCCCGACGCGCTCAAGGGCCTGGCCCCGACGGTCTTCGCCGCCGCGATGGGCGTGCCGGGCCTGACGCTGCCCGACGACCCGGTCCAGGGCCAGCCGACCTACGCCGCGGCGCTGGCCGCCTTCGAGGCCCAGCCGTCGGTCCGCGTCCTGTTCGACAACGGCGCGGGCGGCCCGACGGCCTTCGCCCCGGGCGCGCGCTTCGAGCGCTCCTTCGCCAGCTTCCCGGTGCCCGGCACGCACGCGCGCCCGTGGTACTTCGGCGCGGGCGGGACGCTGACGGACGCGGCGCCGACCGCCGACGCCTCCGGTGCCTTCACGTGGTCGCGCACCTCGCGCCCCGCCACGAGCTTCTCCGGCAACACCGCCTCCGGCCCCAACGGCCTGTGGACCGCGACGCCGAGCTACCACTGGACCGCCCCCGCGGCCGGCGCGACCGCCTCGTGGACCAGTGCCCCGCTCGGCGCCGACACCACCGTCGTCGGCGCCGGCGCGGTCGACGCCTGGGTGAAGTCCTCGACGCCCGACGTCGACCTGCAGGCGACGATCACCGAGGTCCGCCCCGACGGCAACGAGACGTTCGTGCAGAGCGGCTGGCTGCGGGCCAGCATGCGCAAGCTCGACGCGGCCAAGAGCACCGAGCTCGCGCCGGTGCTCAGCCTGCGGCGCAAGGACGCCGCGCCGCTGCCCAAGGGCAAGGACACCAAGGTGACGATCCCGCTCTACTACGAGGGCCACGTCTACCGGGCGGGCTCGCGCCTGCGCGTGACGATCGGCCCGCCGCGCGGCGACCAGCCGATCTGGGCGTTCGCCAACGCCGTGCCGCGCGGGACGGCGCAGGTCGCGATCGCCTCCGGGCCGTCGCGCCCGTCGCGCGTCCTGCTCCCGGTGGTCGACGGCATCGGCGCGACCGGCCCGCTGCCGCCCTGCCCCGGCCTGCGCGGCGAGCCGTGCCGCCCGGACCCGCTCGCCAACCGCTGAGGTGGGACAGTCCCCCAACGTGGGCTCAACAGTGTTGGGGGACAGTCCCCCAACGTGGGCTCAACATGGGTGTGACGTGGGTAGATTCCCGCGCCATGTCCGATCAGCCCGCCGTCCTGACCGAGCGCCGTGACGGCGTCCTCGTCATCACCCTCAACCGCCCCGAGGTGCGCAACGCGGTCAACGCCGCGGTCGCCGAGGGCATCGCCGGCGCGCTCGACGAGCTCGACGGCGACGACGCCCTCGCGGTCGGCGTCCTCACCGGGGCCGGCGGCTTCTTCTGCGCGGGCATGGACCTCGGCGCGTTCGTCAAGGGCGAGTCACCGTGGTTCGGCGACCGCGGCTTCGCGGGCATCGCCCAGCGCGGCGCGCGCAAGCCGCTGATCGCCGCGATCGAGGGCTTCGCCGTCGCCGGCGGCCTGGAGGTCGCGCTGGGCTGCGACCTCGTCGTCGCGGCCGAGGGCGCCAAGCTGGGCATCCCCGAGGCCAAGCGCTCGCTGGTCGCCGCGGGCGGCGCGCTGCTGCACCTGCCCAAGCGGATGCCCTACCACGTGGTCATGGAGCTCGCGCTGACCGGCGACCCGCTGCCGGCCGAGCGCTTCCACGACTTCGGCGTCGTCAACCGGATCGCGCCCAAGGGCGGCGCGCTGGACGCGGCGCTGGAGCTGGCGGCCGCGATCGTCAAGAACGGCCCGCTGGCGGTCGCGGCGTCCAAGGCGATCATCCAGCGCCAGTTCGACTGGACCAGCGACGAGCAGTGGGACAAGCAGGGCACGATCAGCGGGCCGGTCTTCGGCTCCGAGGACGCCAAGGAGGGCGCCTCGGCGTTCAAGGAGAAGCGCGATCCCGTGTGGCAGGGGCGCTGACGGACCGGACCGGCCGGCGGCCCGCCGCAGGACCGCCGGTCGAGCGCGCTTCCGACCGTCCGTAGGAGCCCGGATGGACGGGCGACGGGCATCCTCCCGTCATGTCCATGCGGCCACCGCAGATCGTCGCGTTCGGCGGCGGGGGGTTCTCGATGGAGGCGGGCAACCCGCTCCTCGACGACTACGTCCTGGAGGCGACCGGGGTGCAGCGTCCCAAGGTCTGCTTCATCCCCACCGCCTCCGGCGACGCCGACCACTACATCGTGCGCTTCTACCGGCGGTTCGCGGCCGTGGCGGAGCCCAGCCACGTGTCGCTCTTCCGGCGCGACAAGGGCGCGGGCGCCGTGGAGGGCGACCTCGAGGCGCACCTGCTGGCCCAGGACCTGATCTACGTCGGCGGCGGCAGCGTGCTCAGCCTCCTCGGGACCTGGCGCGCGCACGGCCTGGACACGATCCTCAAGCGCGCCTGGCGGCGCGGCGTGCTGCTGTGCGGGCTGAGCGCCGGATCGCTGTGCTGGTTCAGCGAGGCGATCACCGCCTTCCACGGTCCGCCGGAGCCGGTGCGCGGGCTGGGCCTGCTCCCGCACTCCAACTGCGTGCACTACGACGGCGAGGCGGTCCGCGGCGAGGCCTTTCGCGACATGATCGCCGCGGGGCAGATGCGCGAGGGCTACGCCGCCGAGGACGGCGCCGCGCTGCACTTCGAGGGCCGCGAGCTGCTGCGCGTCGTCTCGTCGCGGCCGAAGGCCCGCGCGTTTCGCGTCTCGACCGACGGCGAGCACCCGCTCGCGGTCAGCTACCTGGGCGAACGCGCCGCCTTGGCCGTGGCGTGACCGGCGGCAGCGGCAGAGCGCGACCCACCCCGACGATCCTCGCCATGGGCGGCGGCGGCTTCACGTCGCCGGCGGGCGACCCCGCGCTGGACGAGCTCGTCCTCGAGCTCAGCGGCCGGCGCGAGCCGCGGATCCTCTTCCTGCCGACGGCGTCGGGTGACCCCAACGAGCAGATCGCCGCGTTCCACATGACCTACGGGCGCCGCGCCGCGCTGGCGACCGTCCTGTCGCTCTTCCGCCGCCACGGCGACCCGCGCTCGCTGCGCGAGATCGTCCTGGCCCACGACGTCGTCTACGTCGGCGGCGGCTCGCTGCGCAACCTGCTGGCGATCTGGGGCGCCCACGGCCTGGACGCCGTGCTGCGCGAGGCATGGGAGCGCGGGATCGTCCTGGCCGGCCTGAGCGCCGGGGCGATGTGCTGGTTCGAGGGCGGCTGCACGAAGTCGTTCGGCCCGCCGGAGGGCAACCCGGGCCTCGGCTTCCTCCCAGGCTCGCTGACCGTCCACGCCGACGGTGAGCCCGAGCGGCTGCCGGTCTGGCTGGAGGCGGTCCGCACGGGCGAGCTGCCCGGCGGCTGGGCGGCCGACGACGGCGTCGGCCTGGTCTTCGAGGGCACCGAGCTGGTGCGCGTCGTCAGCGCCCGGCCGGGGACGACGGCGCTGCGCGTCGACGCCGTCGGCGGCGAGCTGGTGCGGACGCGCCTGCAGCCCGAGCTGCTGGGGGTGGGGCCGCTCTCGACGCGGCCGCTGCCCGACGACATCAAGGAGTGGAGGAGGACCCGCTATGGACCCGGCTAGTCCGCAGCCATCACCAACACGAACTGCAACGCGAGCAGCTCGGGACACCGGCGTACGCACCGGTCGCGCACCCGGCCCAGTGCTGGGACCCGTGACTCCAGCGGCAACGGGGCGCCTGCCGGACGTTCCGCCAGGACGGCGAACCCTGCACGGCGCGCCAGCTCAGCGGCGCTCGCGCGCGTGAAGAAGCGCAGGTGGGTGCGGTCGAAGAGGCCGAACTCGGTGTAGTCGAAGCGCCCGCGCACCAGCGCCCGGCGGGCGGTCCAGTGCGCGATGTTCGGGACGGAGACGATCGCGCGGCCGCCGGGCGCCAGCAGCGTGCGCAGCCAGGCCAGGACCGCCCACGGGTCGCGGAGGTGCTCCAGGACATCGGCGCAGACGATGACGTCGGGGCGGGCGCCCGCCAGCATGCGCTCGACCTCGGCGTGGGTGGACGGCGCCTCGAGGTCGCCGGCGACGACGGCGCGGCAGTGCGCCCGCGCCTGCTCGGCGGCGGCCGGATCGAACTCGATGCCGTCGACCGTGCAGCCGCGGCGCGTCAGCTCGGCGGCGAGGTAGCCCGTGGCGCAGCCGACGTCCAGGACCCGCGCGCCGTCGGGCACCTCGGCGAGCACGAGCCGGTGGCTCTCGCCGAGGCCGTGCCGCGCGACGAGCCCCGCGTAGGGTCCATCGGCGATGGAGGTCACTCGCCGTTGAGCGTCGCGATGAGCCGCCGCGCGCCGCCGCGGTCGCGGTGCTCGCAGAGGTAGATGCCCTGCCAGGTGCCCAGTGCCAGGCGCCCGCCGGCGACGGGCAGCGTCAGCGCTGGGCCCATCAGCGAGGCCTTGATGTGGGCGGGCATGTCGTCGGCGCCCTCGTCGGTGTGCGTCCAGGCGAAGTCCTCGGGGACGAAGGCGTTGGCCCAGGCCTCGAAGTCGCGGCGCACGTCGGGCGAGGCGTTCTCGTTGAGCGTCAGCGAGGCGGAGGTGTGCAGCACGTGGACGTGCAGGAGGCCGATCTGGACGTCGTTGAGCTCCGGCACCGCGGCGACGACGTCGCGCGTGATGAGATGGAAGCCGCGCGGGCGCGGATCCAGCGTCAGCTCACGCTGGGCCCACATCGGGGACCTCCGGTCGCGCGATGCCCTCGTCGTAGCCGACGGCGTGGTCCATCTTGAAGTACATGGTGAAGCCCCCGCCGTCGGGCTGGCGCGCCGTCGGGCCGACCTTGCCCTCGTCGGGGTAGATCACGACGTCGGGCTGGCCGTGGGTGCTCACGACGAGGAAGCGCGCCTCGCTCTCGCCGTCGTTGACGAGCTGGTGGGCGCCCGCCTCGCCGGGCGCGAAGCGGACGACCTCGCCGCGCGCGACGCGCCGCCAGCCGTCCGGGGAGCGCAGCGCGAGCGCGCCCTCCAGCACGATCAGCACCTCCTCCTCGGCGAGGTGGAAGTGGTAGGGGTAGGCGACCTCGCCGGCCGGGAGCAGCCACTGGCTCAGGCCGATGCGCTCGGCGCCGAGCTGGCGCGCGATCCGGGCGCGGTGGGCGGTGAAGCCGGGCACCGTCTCGCGCACCTCGTCGTAGGTGGGGTCGTAGATGTTGGGCATGGGCGCGGTGGATGTTCACACGTCGTGGGGGATGCGTGCGACGCGGAGGTCGACCTTCCCCGACCGCGTGAACGGGACGCCCTCGTCGAAGAGCCGCTGCCGCTGGCGGTCGCCCTTGGCCAGCGAGCCGTCGGCGCGCACCACGCGCCACCACGGGACCTCGGCGTCGTCGTTGAGGCGCAGGACGGTGCCGGTGAGCCGGGGCGCGCCGGGGGAGAGGTCGCCGTAGGTCCGGACGAAGCCCTCGGGGATGGCCGCGATGCGGTCGAGGATCGCCTGATGCGATGCTTGGGGCATGGTCCGCCGAGGCACGTACTCGATCGTCGCACGCGACCCCGACACCGGGGTGCTCGGCGCCGCGGTGCAGTCGCATTGGTTCTCGGTGGGGTCGATCGTGACGTGGGCGCGGCCGGGCGTCGGCGCGGTCTGCACGCAGTCGGTCGCCGAGCCGGCCTACGGCCCGCGGCTGCTCGACGCGCTGGAGGGCGGCCAGCAGCCGGGTGCCGCGCTGCGCGCGCTGCTGGACGA
>JAOPZD010000673.1 GCA_025964295.1 Conexibacter sp. | reverse complement strand
TGGGCCAGGGCACGTCGGCCTGACCCGGCTCCAGCGGCGCGCCGATCGAGTGCACGCAGGGGACGAAGTCGCCGTCCTCGCCCAGCAAGTCGAGGGCGCCGGCGCCCATCCGGGTCATGATCCGCATCGAGACGACGACGTAGGGCGAGTCGGTGATCTCGACGCCGACGAGAGACTTGTCGGAGCCCAGCGGGCCCAGCGAGAACGGGACGACGTACATCGTCCGGCCGCGCATCGCCCCGGCGAACAGGTCGTTCATCGTGTCGCGCATCTCGCCGGGCGCGCGCCAGTTGTTGGTGGGGCCGGCGTCCTCCTGCTGCTCGGAGCAGATGAACGTGCGGTCCTCGACGCGAGCGACGTCGCTCGGGTCCGACCACGCCAGGTAGGAGTTCGGCCGCTTGGCGTCGCTGAGGCGCTTGAACGTGCCTGCGTCTACGAGCTGCTGGCAGAGGCGGTCGTACTCCTCCGCCGAGCCATCACACCAGTAGATCTCGTCGGGCTGCGTGAGGGTGGCGATCTCCTCCACCCACGCCGTCAGCCTGGCGTTCTTCGTCGGAACCGTGATGCTCACGTCACTTCCTCGGTATCGAATTCAAGGAGGCGGGCGAAAAGGGGACGACGGCCCACCTCGGTGCGCATTCCAGAAAGCTACCCGGTCGGGCTATTGCAAGACGCCCGGCCCTGCTGAACCTTTGGCCAATCCTGTAGGCGGTTCGGCCAGGTCCCGCCTATGCCGCGGGAGCCTCGCCCGGCGTCTTGCGCGGGACGAGCACGAGCCGCTTGAACTCGGCGACGAGCGTCCCGTCCTGGTTGAAGACGCGCGTGTGGACCTTCACGGTGCCGCGGTCGGGCTTGGTGCGCGACTCCTTCTTCTCCAGCACCTCGGACTCGACGAACAGCGTGTCGCCGTGGAAGACCGGGGCCGGGTGGCTGAGCTCCTCGGTGGCGAGGTTGGCGATCGCCTTGCCCGAGACGTCGCTGACGCTCATGCCCAGCGCGAGGCTGTAGACGAGCGGGCCGACGACGACGTTGCGGCCCTGCTGGCTGTTGGCCGCGTAGACGTCGTTGAGGTGCAGCGGGTGGTGGTTCATCGTGATCAGGCAGAACAGGTGGTCGTCGGACTCGGTGACGGTCTTGGCCGGCCAGTGCTTGTAGACGTCTCCGACCTCGAACTCCTCGAGGTAGCGGCCATACGGGTGGCCGCCGGTGGACTCGCGCTCGCGCTGATCGGTGGTGAAGCCGGTGTTTGCGGTGTCAGCCATCTCAGTGTCTCCTTGGGGGTGAAGCTGCGGCGGCGAAGCATGCCAGTGCGGGCGCTTCGCCGACTTCAGAGGCTCCGGGGGGCGAGTCCGGGGCGGCCCGGGCCTAGTGGCGTCATGACCGCCTTCTCCACCCCGCGTGCCGTCGAGGGACGACTGAACCACGCCCTCGGGGGTTCAGTCGTCCCTCGACGCGTCAGCGAGTTGGCCACGAGCCAGAAGGGCGTGATCGCGCACGGCCAGTTGCTCGATCTCGGCGCCACGCGCCGTCAGATCGACGGCTGGCTGACGGAAGGCTGGCTCCGTGCGGAGCATGAGGGCGTCTACGCCGTGGGCCATCGCGCGCTTCCGGCAGGCGGGCGGTTCATGGCGGCGGCGCTCGCCGGTGGCGAGGGCGCGGTGCTGTCGCACCGGAGCGCCGCGGCGCATCTCGGGCTCTTGTCATGGAGCCCCAGCGACATCGACGTGATGATCGTCCGCGGCGGCGAGCACGTCCGTGACGGCATCGCCTTTCACCGGCCCAAGGTCTTCGGCCCTGAGGACCGGTGGGTCTTCGACGGGATCCCATGCACGACGGTGGCCCGAACGCTCGTCGACCTCGGTGCCGTGTTGAAGCTCCACCAGCTCGAGCGCGCGGTCGAGCAGGCCGAGCTGCTGGAGCTGCTGGACGTCGCGGCGATCGCGCGTGTCCTCGGACGCATCGCGCGACCCCGCGGGGTCCGGAACCTTCGCCGGTGCCTCGGCGCCGAGCGCCTCGATGCCTCGCTGACGCAGAGCGGCCTCGAGCGTCGCTTCCTCCGGCTCTGCGTCCAGGCCGGCATCACGCGCCCGAAGCTCCAACACCCCATCCAGCACGCGCCAGGCCGGTGGCACAAGGTCGACTTCGCGTGGCCGGACGTGCGCCTCGCCATCGAGGTCGACGGTGCCGCCGTGCACGGGACACGAACGGCCGCGCGCCGCGACCGCCGGCTCGATCGCGAGATCCGCGCCGCCGGCTGGCGCATCGAGCGCTTCATGGGCGACGACGTCATCGACACGCCCGAGGTCGTCCTCGGCGCCCTCCGCCGCCTCCTCTGGCCATCGAGGGACGACTGAACCACCGAGGACGTGGTTCAGTCGTCCCTCGACGCTCCTGCGCGGGCGGATCCCATACGGTTCCGGGCATGCGCAGCCCTCGAGACTTCTTCAAGCCGCTGGCCGTGGGTGCTCCGGATCCCGTCACCGAGATCCCGTTCCCGCCGTCGCGGATGATCCACTTCTTCGACGCGTCCAACGAGAAGATGGTGGCCAAGCTGCCCGACACCATCGCCAAGGCCGACATCGTCCTCGGCAACCTCGAGGACGCCGTGCCGGTGGACCGCAAGGAGGCCGCGCGCGAGGGTCTGGTCAAGGTCGGCAAGACCATCGACAAGGGCGACACGCAGCTGTGGACGCGGGTCAACTCGCTCGAGTCGCCGTGGGTCCTGGACGACCTCACGACGCTGGTCACCGAGATCGGCGACAAGCTCGACGTGATCATGGTCCCCAAGGTCGAGGGACCGTGGGACATCCACTACGTCGACCGCCTGCTCGCCCAGCTCGAGGCCAAGGGCAACGTGCAGCGCCCGATCCTCATCCACGCGCTGCTGGAGACCGCCCAGGGCGTCGCGCACCTCGAGGAGATCGCCGCCGCCTCGCCGCGCATGCAGGGCATGAGCTTCGGCCCGGCGGACCTCGCCGCCAGCCGCCGCATGAAGACCACGCGCGTCGGCGGCGGCCACCCCGGCTACGTCTCGATGAGCGACCCGGACCCCCAGAACCCCGACGCGCCGCGGATCACCGCCCAGCAGGACCCGTGGCACTACTCGATCGCCCGCATGGTCGACGCCTGCACGATGAACGGGCTGCTGCCGTTCTACGGCCCGTTCGGCGACATCAAGGACACGGTCGCCTGCGAGGCGCAGTTCCGCGCCGCGTTCCTGCTCGGCTGCGTCGGCGCCTGGTCGCTGCACCCCGTGCAGATCGACATCGCCAAGAAGGTCTTCTCGCCGGACCCCGCCGAGGTCGCCTTCGCCAAGAAGGTCATCGAGGCGATCCCCGACGGCCGCGGCGTGCACATGATCGACGGCAAGATGCAGGACGACGCGACCTGGAAGCAGTGCAAGGTCATGGTCGACCTCGCCGAGCAGCTGGCCGCCAAGGACCCGGAGCTGGCCGAGGCCTACGGCTTCGCGCCGGCCGCCGCCTAGCCGCTAGCGCGCGGCCGCCTCGGCCTTCGCCGCGCGCTCCGCGCGTCGCTTGACGGCGCGCAGGAGCTCGTGGCGGATCAGCCCGCTGCCCGCGCGGACGACCATCCAGTAGGGCCGGAACCTGCGGGCCGAGCCGGCGTCGGTGGGCTGCACGCGCGTCTCGGTCGTCAGCCGCGTGCGGCCGCCGCCCATCCCGCCCAGCGACTCCAGCCCGAACGACATCGCCATCAGGACGAAGCCCGGCCGGGCGAACTCCGAGACCTCCTGATCGCCCACCGGCAGCGCGACCCGCTCGCCGCCGCGCAGCCGCCACGGCTGCCCGGCCGCCGCGAGGGCC
>JAOPZD010000619.1 GCA_025964295.1 Conexibacter sp. | reverse complement strand
GGCCAGGTCGAAGCGCTCGGCGTCGGCGGCCTCGGCGATCGCCGCGGCGGCCGCGTCGTCGATCAGCCCGAGCGCGGCGCGGGCGCGCGCGTGGGCGGCCTCGACGTCGAGCATCGCCTGCAGGAGCGCGCGGTCGGCGACCGCGTCGGCCGCCGCCCCGCGCGCGAAGATCGCGCCGAGCAGGACGTCAGACGTCGAAGAAGACGGTCTCGCCGTCGCCCTGGAGGTGGATGTCGAATCGGTAGCCATCGTCGGTCCTGCCGGCCAGCAGCGTCTCACGGCGCTCCGGCGGAACGGAGCCCAGGATCGGATCGGCCGCGTTGGCGGCCTCCTCGTCGGCGAAGTAGATGCGGGTCACGACGCGGTGCAGCAGGCCGCGGCAGAACAGCGAGACGTCGATGTGCGGCGCCTGCGCCGTCCCGCCCGGACCAGGGACGCCGGCGGGCTTGACCGTCCGGATCGCGAAGGTCCCGTCGTCGCCGGTCGGCACGCGCGCGAAGCCACGGAAGCCCTCGCGCTCGCCGAAGGACCCGTGCTCGTCGGCCTGCCAGGTCTCGACGACCGCGTCGGGGATCGGCGCGCCCTCGCCGTCGAAGACCGTGCCGGCGATGACCAGGGCGCCCGGCTCCCCCTCGCTGACCACGAACGGGCCGTCGGGCCACGGCAGGCCGATCGCGAAGAACGGCCCGACGGTCTGCGACGGGGTGACCAGGAGGCGGGTCGCGTCGCTCATGCGCCGTGCTCCTCCTCGAACGGGGTCGACTCGCGACCGCGCAGCACGATGTCGAAGTCATAGGCCAACGCCCAGTCGGGCCGCGTGCGCTCGATGCTGAACCGCGACACCATGCGGTCGCGCCCCGCGGGATCGCGGACCGAGTTGTAGATGGGGTCGTAGGCGAACAGCGGGTCGCCCGGGAAGTACATCTGCGTGACCAGGCGCTGCGCGAAGGCCTGGCCGAGCAGCGAGAAGTGGATGTGCTGCGGGCGCCAGGCGTTGTGGTGGTTGCCCCACGGGTAGGCGCCCGGCTTGATGGTGATGAACTCGTAGCGGCCCTCGGCGTCGGTGACGCAGCGGCCGGCGCCGGAGAAGTTGGGGTCCAACGGCGCCGGGTGCTGGTCGCCCTTGTGGCGGTAGCGCCCGCCGGCGTTGGCCTGCCAGATCTCGACGAGCGTGTCGCGGATCGGCCGGCCGTCGCCGTCGAGCACGCGGCCGCTGACGACGATCCGCTCGCCGAGCGGCTCGCCCTCGTGCTGGCGCGTGAGGTCGTGGTCGAGCTCGCCGGTCACGCGCTCGAGGCCGAGCTGCGGGCCGGCCACCTCGGTGACGGTGTGGGGGAGGTAGACCAGCGGCTGCCGGGGATGGCGCAGCCGCGTCGACTTGTAGCCCGCGTCGTCGAGCGCCGGGTGCGTTCCGGGCTCGTCGCGGCGGAAGCCGCGCACCTCCGTGGACTCATGCATGCAGAACCACCGCCAATCCCTGTCCTACGCCGATGCAGATCGCCGCCAGACCGTACCCGCCGCCGCGCCGCCGCAGCTCGTGGGCCAGGCGGCCGAGGATGCGCGCGCCCGACGCGCCGAGCGGATGCCCGATCGCGATCGCGCCCCCGCGCCCGTTGACGATCTCGGGGTCGAGGTCGGGCCACTCGCGCAGGCAGGCGATCGACTGCGAGGCGAAGGCCTCGTTGAGCTCGGCGGCGGCGAGGTCGCCCCAGCCGATGCCGGCGCGGCGCAGCGCCTCGCGCGCCGCCTCGACGGGGCCGATCCCGAAGACGTCGGGGTCGACGCCGTGCGCCGCGCGGGAGACGATGCGGGCGAGCGGGTCGCGCCCGAGCCGCCCGGCCGCCGCCTCGTCGCCGAGCAGCAGCATCGCCGCGCCGTCGTTGAGCGGCGACGAGTTGCCCGCGGTCACCGTCCCGCCTTCGACGAACGCGGCCTTGAGCCTGCCGAGCTTCTCCAACGAGGAGTCGGGCCGCACGCCCTCGTCGCGCGCCAGCTCGGCGCCGGGCACGGCGACGACCTCGTCGTCGTAGATCCCCTCGTCCCACGCCTGCGCGGTCAAGCGATGGCTGCGCAGCGCGAAGGCGTCCTGCTCGTCGCGCGAGATGGCGTACATGTCGGCGAGCTTCTCGGCCGAGGCGCCGAGCGAGATCGTCCACCGCTCGGGCATCGCGGGGTTGACCATCCGCCAGCCGAGCGTCGTGGAGTGCAGCGTCTCGTGGCCGGCCGGGTAGCCCTTGGCCGGCTTGGGCAGGACCCACGGCGCGCGGCTCATCGACTCCACGCCGCCGGCGACCATCAGCGACATGTCGCCCGCGGCGATCGCGCGCGACCCCTGGATCGCGGCCTCCAGCGAGGACCCGCACAACCGGTTGACCGCGACGCCGGTGACGCTCGTCGGCAGCCCGGCGAGCAGCACGGCCATGCGGGCGACGTCGCGGTTGTCCTCGCCGGCGCCGTTGGCGTTGCCCAGGATCACGTCCTCGATCGTCTCGGGGTCGAGGTCTGGCGTGCGCGCCAGCAGCGCCGCGAGCGCGCGGGCGGCGAGGTCGTCGGGGCGCACGCCGGCCAGCGCGCCCGCGTAGCGGCCGAAGGGCGTGCGGACCGCGTCCAGGATGTAGGCCTCGGTCGCCATCAGCGGCTCACCAGCTCGCGCAGCGCCGAGAGCTCGGCCTCGGTCGGCTCCGGCGTGGTGCGCAGGTCGCCGGCGACCTGCAGCTCCCAGCCGGTCGCCTCGCGGACCTGCTCGACGGTGACGCCGGGGTGGATCTGGGTCAGGGTCAGCTCGCCGGCCGCGTCGGGCTCGAGGACGCCGAGGTCGGTGATGACCGCCTCGGGCGCGGCGCGCGTGGTGAGGAAGTCGAGCCGCTCGACGAACGTGCGCCTGGAGTGCGGCGCGACGACCATCACGCGGTCACAGCCGGTGGCGATCTCCGGCGCGCCGCCCGCGCCGGGCAGGCGCGTCCTGGGCGCGTCGTAGTCGCCGATCACGGTGGAGTTCAGGCTGCCGCGCCGGTCGACCTGCGCGGCGCCGAGGAACGCGACGTCGATGCGCCCGGGCTGGATCCAGTAGTTGAACATCTCGACGACCGGGACGACGACGTCAGCCGTCGCGGCCAGCTCGCCGTCGCCGATCGACAGCGGGATCCTGTGCGGCTTGGCGCCGATCGTCCCGGACTCGTAGACCAGGACGAGGTCGGGGTTGACGATCTCGCGGGCGAGGATCGCCGCGGTCGACGGGCGCCCGACGCCGATGAACACCGACGTCGCCTCGGCCAGCAGGCGCGCGGCGACGATCGTCTGGACCTCGCCGCTGCTCATGCCCGCACCTCGGCCGCGCCGATCACGTGCTCGTCCATCCACGCGAGGAACGCGTCGCGGTCGCGCGACACCTCGTCCCAGAACTTGTAGAAGTCGTTGTCGCGCTCGGTGAGGCCGTGGGCGTAGGACGGGTAGGCGCCGCGCGGAGCGACGGCGATCGCGTCGATCACCCAGCCGGGGATGATCACGCCGCCGGGGCGCGGCTCGAGCTCGTCGACCACGCGCTCGACGGTGACCAGCGCGCGCGCCGCGCTCAGCACCGCCTCCTTCTGCACGCCGGGGATGCCCCACAGCTGCACGTTGCCGCGGCGGTCGGCCTCCTGGGCGTGGACGATCGCGACGTCCGGGCGCAGGGCCGGCACCGCCGCGAGCTCCTCGCCGGTGAACGGGCAGGTCACCGTCCTCACGTTGGTGTGCTTGGTCAGGTCGGTGCCCGCGTAGCCGCGCAGGACGCCGAACGGCAGGTTCGCGGCGCCCGCGGCGTAGCGGTTGGCCATGCCGGCGTGCGAGTGCTCCTCGATCGCCAGCGGCGCGGGCCAGCCGTGCTCGATCGCGTCGCGGAAGCGGTGCAGGGAGCCGACGCCCGGGTTGCCGCCGTAGGAGAACACGAGCTTGCGAGCGCAGCCCATGCCGATCATCTGGTCGTAGAGGAGGTCCGGCGTCATCCGGATCAGCTCGAGGTCGCGCCGCCCCTGGCGGATCAGCTCGTGGCCGGCCGCGAAGGGGATCAGGTGGGTGAAGCCCTCGAGCGCCACCGCGTCGCCGTCCTTGACCAGGGAGGCGATCGCATCGGCGAGGGGCAGGATTTGTGCGCCATGCGTACGGTTGCTCACAATGCGCACACGACGCTATATGCTGCGCCGGGGCGGCGCAAGCCGCGGGAGCGAGAGGAGACACGGGTCGTGCGGACGCAGGTCGGGATCGTCGGGGCGGGGCCGGCGGGCTTGGTGCTCGCGCACCTGCTGCACCTCCAGGGCATCGACTCGGTGGTGTTGGAGGCGCGCGACCGCGAGTACGTCCAGCAGCGCGTGCGGGCCGGCGTCCTGGAGCAGAACACCGTCGACCTGCTGCGCGCCGCGGGCGTCGCCGAGCGGCTGGACCGCGAGGGGATCGTCCACCACGGCATCGAGCTGCGCTTCGACGGCGAGGGCCACCGGATCGCGATGAGCGACCTCACGGGCGGGCGCGCGATCTGGATCTACGGCCAGCAGGAGGTCGTCAAGGACCTCATCGAAGCGCGCGAGGCGGTGGGGGCGCCGCTGCACTTCGAGTGCTCCGAGGTCGCGGTGCACGACGTCGACACGGATGCGCCGCGCATCACCTACACGTCGGTCGACGGGACCGCGCACGAGCTCGTGTGCGACGTCGTCGCCGGTTGCGACGGCTTCCACGGGATCTGCCGGCCGGTCCTGGGCGCGGCCGGGATGACGGTCGCCGAGCGCGAGTACCCGTTCGGCTGGCTCGGGATCCTCGCCGAGGTCGCGCCGTCGACCGACGAGCTGATCTACGCCTACCACGACCGTGGCTTCGCGATGCACTCCCTGCGCTCGCCCACGCTGTCGCGGCTGTACCTCCAGGTCGACCCGGCCGACGACATCGCCAACTGGCCCGACGGCCGGATCTGGGAGGAGCTGCACCGCCGCCTGGCGGCCGACGGCTGGTCGCTGACCGAGGGGCCGATCGTCGAGAAGGGCATCACGCCGATGCGCTCGTTCGTCGCCGCGCCGATGCGCCGCGGGCGGCTGTTCCTGGCCGGCGACGCCGCCCACATCGTCCCGCCGACCGGCGCGAAGGGCCTCAACCTCGCGGTCAACGACGTCCGCGTCCTGGCCGACGCGCTCGTCGCCTGGTACTCGGGCGGCTCGACCACCGGCCTGGACGAGTACAGCGACACCTGCCTGGCCCGCGTCTGGCGCGTCCAGGACTTCTCGACCTTCATGACGACGCTGCTGCACCGCCTCGACGGCGACGACTTCGACGCCGGCCTGCAGCGCGCGCGGCTGCGCTACGTCACCACGTCGGAGGCCGCCGCTCGCTCGCTGGCGGAGAACTACGTCGGCCTGCCCACGTAGGGGTCATGAGCATCCTGGCCGACGCGCTGGGCACCATCGCCTGGGAGGCCGGCCTGCTCGTCGCTGCCGCCATCCTGCTCGCGCGCCGCCGCCGCGTCGCCTAGAGCTCCCCAAAGCTCGGCGTCGCTCAGCAACGGCGCCTCGGACGGTTGCCTTTGCTGCATGGTCAGGAGTACGGTGCTTGCGCGCAGGGGGCACCCCGATGCCCGAGCAGCAGCCGCCACCCGCGACGTTCTCCACCCCGCCCGTCGACCGGCTGCCGCCCTACCGCGTCCTGGGGCCGACGAGCACGCCGTGGCGCGAGGCCGTGCTGGCGCGCGTGGCCGAGCTGCGGTTCCTGCTGACGTGGTTCGCCAGCGGCGTCGGCGGCAAGCCGCTGCCGGAGGAGTCGGCGAAGGTCATCGCGGCGCACCTGGCCGCCGCCGAGCAGGCCGCCGACCCGGATCTCTCGTGGTGGCGGCGCTGGTCGTCGTCGCTGTGGGGCGCGGCGGTCGAGCGCGCGTTCGGCCACCTCGACGCCGCCGAGATCTCGCTGCTGCGGATCGCGCCGGAGGCCTACGTCCTCGGCCAGCTGCCCTCGCTGCTGGCCCAGGCCCGCGCCCACCTGCCGCCCGACGACCCGCGGCTGCAGCGGATGGCGCGGCTCGCCGACGCCTACGCCAACGCCGGCAGCGCCGGGGCGGCGCACCCCGTCCCGCCGGGGCAG
>JAOPZD010000659.1 GCA_025964295.1 Conexibacter sp. | reverse complement strand
GGTCCCGCCAACCTCGTCGACGCCGTCAGCGTCGCGGCCAGCGCGCCTGCCGCGGGCATGGGGGTCCTCGTCGTCTTCGGCGGCGAGATCCACCACGCGCGCTGCGCGCGCAAGACGGACACGACGTCGCTCGTCGCGTTCTCCTCGCCGCAGACCGGCCCGCTGGGCCGCGTCACCGAGGGCCACCCGACGATCTGGTCGCGGATCCCGCGCAACCCGCCGCTGGACCCGCCGTCGCTGGACAAGCGCGTGCACATCGTCCCGTCCGCGGCCGGCGACGACGGCTCGCTGGCCCGCGCCGCGCTGGCCACGCAGCCCGACGGCATCGTCCTCGGCACGCTCGGCGCCGGCCACCTCGCGCCCCAGGTGCTGGAGATCTGGGCCGAGGCCGCGGGCGACATCCCGATCGTCGCCTACTGCCGGCCCGAGCGCGGCGTCGTGCTCAACGCGACCTACGGCTACGCGGGCTCCGAGCGCGACCTGCGCGGGACGAAGATCATCCCGGCGGGCTTCCTCTCGCCGCAGGCGATCCGGATGTAGCTGCTCGCCTGCCTCGCGGCGGGCCTCGACGTCGACGAGACGCGCTGGGCCTTCTCGCAGGACGACGGCTAGCAGACCAGCCATCGAGGGACGACTCAACCACGTCCTCGGTGGTTGAGTCGTCCCTCGACGGGCCGTGGCCGCGCCAGCTGAATCCGGATTCAGGTTAGGGTGCGCTCCATGCGCGCCCTCCACATCACCGAGCTGACCGGTCCCGACACCGCCCTGAAGGTCGTCGAGGCCGACGAGCCGGGCTCCTCGCACTTCCTGACGCCGGGCAGCGGCGTCGTGGTCGACGTGCACGCGGCGGGCGTCTCGTTCCCCGAGGTGCTGCAGACCCGCGGCGAGTACCAGGTCAAGCCGCCGCTGCCGGTCGTGCCGGGCAGCGAGGTCGGCGGGATCGTGCGCAGCGCGCCGGAGGGCGCGGCCGTCTCCGCGGGCGACCGCGTCGCGGCGTTCTGCATGCTCGGCGGCTTCGCCGAGGTCGCCGTCGCGCCGGAGTTCCTGACGTTCAAGCTGCCCGACGCGCTGGACTTCGCCCAGGGCGCGGCGTTGATCCTCAACTACCACACGGCCTACTTCGCGCTGAGGCTGCGCGGGCGCCTCGCCGAGGGCGAGACGGTCCTCGTCCACGGCGCGGCGGGCGGCGTCGGCACCGCGGCGCTGCAGATCGCCAAGGGCCTGGGCGCCAGGACGATCGCGGTCGTCTCCTCCGACGAGAAGGAGGCCGTCGCGCGCGAGGCCGGCGCCGACGAGGTCGTCCGCTCCGACGGCGAGTGGAAGGACCAGGCCAAGGAGCTGTCGGGCGGCGGCGTCGACCTCGTGCTCGACCCGGTCGGCGGGGATCGCTTCACCGACTCGCTGCGCTCCCTGCGCGAGGAGGGCCGGATCGTCGTGGTGGGCTTCACCGGCGGGTCGATCCCGGAGGTCAAGGTCAACCGCCTGCTGCTCAACAACACCGAGGTCATCGGCGCGGGCTGGGGCGCCTACATCATGTCCAAGCCCGAGGTCAACCGCCAGATCGGCGCCGCCGTGGACGAGCTGATCGCCGGCGGGTTCGTCAACCCGATCGTCGGCCAGCGCTTCCCGCTCGACGCGGCCGCCGACGCCCTGAAGGTCATCGACGGCCGCGGCGCGCTGGGCAAGGTCGTGCTCGACGTGCGCGAGCAGGCCTAGGCCTACACCTCGACCAGCGCCGGCGCCTCGGCCGGCCTCGGCGCCGCGTCGGCGTCGGCCGGCTCCGGCTTGTGGCGCGGCAGCAGCAGCGCCGGGATCACGGCGAGCGCGAGGATCGCCGCGGCCCACCAGAACGTGTGGCCGAAGGCCTCGGCGATGTTCGGCGCGATCCGCTCGCGCTCGCCCGGCGGCACCGACTGCGCGGCGGCCAGCCCGCTTTCGCGGGCGCCCGGCAGGCGGCTGGAGAGCTGGTGGGTCAACACCACCGACAACATGGCGGTGCCGATCGACCCGCCGACGCGCTGGATGATGTTGATCGCCGTCGTCGCCCGCGCGAGCTGCTCACGCTGCAGCGTCTGGTAGGCCGCCGACATCGCCGGCATCATCGTCGCGCCCATGCCCAGCCCCAGCAGGAACTGGCAGCCGCCGAGCAGCCAGAACGACGTGTCGTCGCCGACCTGGGTGAAGCCGAGCATGCCGAGCACCAGGAGCGACAGGCCGCCGAGGACGATCTTGCCCGCGCCGATGTCGTCGGTGAGCTTGCCCGCGATGGGCATCATGATCGCCGCGCCGATGCCCTGGGGCGCGAGGAGCAGGCCGGCGTCGAGCGCCGACTGCCCGCGGACCACCTGGTAGTACAGCGGCAACATGAACATGGCGCCGAACATCGCGACGGCAAACGAGAACGTCGTCGCCGACGCGGCGCTCATGGTGCGGTTGCGAAACAGCCGGACGTCGATCAGCGGCCAGGCATGGCGGGTGGCGTGCACGATGAACGCCACGATCAGCGCGGCCCCGGCGATCATCGGGACGAACGCCTGCGCCGAGCCGATGCCGCCCGACGACGACGTCTCGGCCAGACCGTAGACGAACGCCGCAAGGCCGGGGGAGAGCAGCAGCAGGCCGAGCCAGTCGAGGCGCTGGTGCGCGGCGGGCTCGTCGCGGGCCAGCAGCTTGGCGGCCGCGACCAGCGCGATCGCGCCGATCGGGATGTTCACGTAGAAGATCCAGCGCCAGGAGATGTCGTCGACGAGCCAGCCGCCGAGGATCGGCCCGATGATCGGGCCCATGAGCATCGGCACGCCCACGACCCCCATGACGCGGCCCATGCGCTGCGGCCCGGCCGCCTGGGACAGGATCGTCATGCCGGCGGGCATGATCATGCCGCCGCCGAGGCCCTGCAGGACGCGGAACCCGATGAGCGACTCGGCCGACCAGGCCAACCACGACAGCACCGAGCCGGCGAGGACCAGGCCGATCGAGATCATGTACAGGCGCTTGGTGCCGAAGCGGTCGGCCGCCCACCCGGTGAGCGGGATCACCGTGGCCAGCGCGAGCATGTAGCCCGTCGAGACCCACTGGATGGTCGCCAAGGACGTGTTGAAGTCCTTGGACAGGGTGTTGATGGCGACGTTGACGATCGTCGTGTCGAGGATCGACATGAAGGCGCCGAGCACGACGACGGCGGAGATGCTGATGAGGGCGCGGTCGAAGACCTTGCCCGCGGCCGGCTGGGGGGACGGAGCGGTCATCGGGGCTCCTTCGCGCTGAACGCGCACTCGGGGGAGGAGGGAGAGGAGGGCATGAGCGGGGCGAGCGCGACCGACAGCGCCGCGCGCTGCTCGGGGTCGAGGAGCTGGGCGAGCTGGAGCAGGCCGACGCGCCGCGCGGCCGCGATGCGCTCCACGGACTCCCGGCCGAGCTCGGTCAGGGCCAGGCGCTTGACACGCCGGTCCTGCTCGTCCTCGCGCCGGGACACGACGCCCTGGCGGGCGAGCCCGTCGACCGCGCGGCCTGTGGCCGCGGGGGTGAGGCCGACGATGTTGGCGTGCTCGGACGGGGTGAGCTCGCGATCGGCGCCGTCGAGCACGTGCAGCATCTTGAGCTGCGTCATCGAGAGATCGAGCTCCTCGACGACCTTGAAGACCTCGCCCTGGGCGGTCTTCATGGTCGTCGCGAGGAAGGACACCAACTCATCGGCGAGCTGCTGTGCGGAGACGGCGGACGATTGCATCGGCGCAAATGGTAGCGCTGACGCAATGAGTGCGTCTACGGAGGTCTTTGCGCAGACGTCCCACACCTTGCGGGGCTCGGGTTGCGCAGGTAGCCTCAGCGATGTGGGTCGCTCCGACCTCTTCCCGGCAGATCGCGGGCTCCAGGCCAGGATGGTCCTGACCGCGGTGCTGACCCCGGCGCTGGTGGTGGCGCTGCTGGCCGCGTGCGTGCTGGTCCTCCCGGGCAACGTGCTGGTCGGGCTCGCGCTGGTGACGGCCGCGGGCACCAGCGCGGTGCTCAAGGAGCGGCGCAGGGCGCCCTCGGCCCACGTGCTCGGTGTGGGCGAGGAGCCCGAGCTGCACGCCATCGTCGAGCGCCTCTGCCTGGCCGCCGACCTGCCCCGGCCTGAAATCGCGCTCGACGACGAACGCCAGCCCAACAGCTGGATCGTCGACGCGCCCGGGCGCGCCCCGCGCCTGCACGTGACGCGCGGGCTCCTGGACCTGCTCGAGCCTGCCGAGCTCGAGGCCGTGGTCGCACACGAGCTCAGCCACGTGGCGCATCGCGACGCGACGGTCATGACCGTGGTCGGCCTGCCGGGCGCGGCGCTGCGCCAGGGCAGCGGCCGCGATCTGGGCTACTGGCCGCCGGCCATGGCCGGCCGCCTGCTCGCCGTCGTGATCGGAACGCTGGCCGGCGTCGGGAGCAACGCGCTCTCCCGCTACCGCGAGCTCACCGCCGACGCCGGCGCGGTGGCGCTCACCGGGCGGCCGAGCGCGCTGGCCTCGGCGTTGATGAAGGTCTCCGGCGACCTCGTGCTGATGCCCGACGAGGATCTGCGCGCGGTGGCCCGTCGCGACGCGCTGCACCTCCTCCCGGTCGAGGACGTCCAGGGCTGGAGGCGCTTCCTGGGCGCCACCCATCCCACCGTCGCGCGCCGGATCGCGGCGCTCGAGCGCCTCGAGCGCGACCTCCAGCGCGCGCGCCCGGCGCTGCGCGATCCCGACTGAGTGGACGGCCGGCCGGCCCGCCGGCCGTGCTGTACTGGAGCGATGGCCGGTGCACCGCTGGACCCCGAAG
>JAOPZD010000646.1 GCA_025964295.1 Conexibacter sp. | reverse complement strand
CCAGCCGCTGCGCGCGCTCGCCGCGCACCTGCGCGCGGCGCCGAGCCCGCGCACGCACGCGCTCTGGCAGCTGCCGTTCGCCAACCACCACGCGCCGCTGCCCGACATGGCGCTGACGCACCTCGGGCGCTGCTTCGTGTCGTTCTACACCGTGTGGGACGGCGCGGACGGCGACGCCGCCAACGAGCGCTGGCTGCGCGCCGCGACCGGCCTGCTGGACCCGATCTCGACCGGCCACTACGCCGGCGACGTCGACCTCCTGGCCGCGCCGACGCGGGCCGAGCGGACGCTCTCGCCCGAGCACTGGGCGCGCCTGCAGGAGGTGCGGGCGCGCTACGACCCGGCCGGCCGCTTCCACGAGCACCTGCGTCCGTAGCACGGCGCCGGGGTCCGAGCGAGAAACCGACGGACCGTCAGATCCTCGGCCCCAGAAGCTACCCGGCGACAGCTGTTGCGGACGCCGGAGCGGCGGGATATTCCCCGCCGTGCCGCCGACTCCGCCCTCCACGATCGAGCGCTTCCCCGCGTGGCGCAGCATCTCCTGGCCCGGCGACGCGCTCGTGGCCGTGCAGCTCCTGCTCGCCTTCGAGGCCTTCGAGGAGCACTCCCAGTTCACGACCGAGGCCGGCCACGGCGTCAACCCGTTCTCCTTGTCCTACGGCGAGTACGGCGCCCACGCCGGCGCCTGGCGGCTGCTCGCGCTGCTCGAGGACGAGGGCGTGGTCAGCACCGTCGCCGTCAACGGCAAGGCCGCCGAGGAGCACCCGGCCGTCGTCAGGGCGATGGCCGACCGCGGCCACGAGCTGATGGGCCACGCCTGGGCCAACGACGTCCCGATGCCCGGCGGCGACGCCGAGCGCGTGATGGTCGCCCGGACGCTGGACGCGATCGAGGCGGCCGGCGGCGTGCGCCCGACCGGCTGGGTCAGCCCCGGCAAGATGGGCTCGGTCGACTCCGACGAGATCCTGCTCGACGCGGGGATCGCCTACAGCGGCGACGACGCCAGCGACGACCTGCCCTTCGTCCGCACCGTCGGCGACCGGCGCCTGGCCGTCGTGCCGAGCACCGACCTCGCTTCCAACGACCTCCTGCACTGGGTCCTGCGCGGCCAGCCGCCGAGCACGATCATCGAGGGCTTCAAGGCCACCTTCGACGCCGTCTACCAGGAGGCCCTCGAGGGCCGGCCCGGGACCGTCGGCCTCGTCCTGCACTGCCACGGCGCGGGCCGCCCGACGCTGGTGCCGGCCGTGCGCGAGGCCATCAACTACTGCCAGCGTCACCGCGGGGTGTGGTTCGCCCGGGGCGACGAGATCGCCGACGTCGCGCTGAAGGGGGATCTGCGCCGATGAGCGTCCAGACCGACACCGTCCCGACCTACCCCGGCTTCCCGGCCGGCCGCTACATCGAGGCCAACGGCCTGAAGACGTGGTGGACCGAGCAGGGCAGCGGCCCGCCCGTCGTCCTCGTCTACGGCGGCAACTTCGGCTCGCCGGCCTTCGGCGGCGGCTGTTGCGCGATGTGCTGGGACGACACGCTCCAGCGTCTCGCCAAGACCAATCGCGTCATCACCTACGACCGCCCCGGCAACGGCTACACCGAGGCGCCCCACCGCGACGAGGACTTCACGATGGAGTTCGTCGTCGACCACCTGATCGCGTTCCTGGAGGCGATCGACGCGGGTCCGGTGCACCTGATCGGCCACTCGCGCGGCGGCTTCCTGACGACCCGCGCGACGCTGCGCCGCCAGGACCTCGTGACCTCGCTGACGATCGTGACCTCCGGGACGCTCGGGCCCGGCGTCGGCATGAACGCCGTCGGGCTGGCCGGCAACCCCCACTCGCCGTTCAGCTTCGAGGGCATGAAGTGGGGCTATGAGAAGTACAGCTACGACCCGTCGCACGTCACCGACGCGTGGATCCGGCCGTTCGTCGACCACATGGAGGCCGAGCCCTACCTGACGATGATGGAGCGGATCACCGCCGGGCGGCTGATCGAGCGCTACTTCATCCCGGAGCTCGCCCGCGACAAGCGCGAGACGCTGCGCTGGCTGGAGGACGGGCAGCTGCAGCGCCCGGCGCAGATCGTCTGGTCGCTCACCGACCCGACCGTCCCCGTCGCGCTCGGCTACACGCTCTTCGACATCGTCGCGCGCCACGAGGCGCGCCTGACGCTCAACGTCATCGACAAGTCCGGGCACTTCCCCTACCGCGAGCATCCGCGCTGGTTCGACGACACCATCAACAACTTCGTGACCGAGGTCGAGGCCGATGTCTGAGCCGCTGCGGGAGTCCTTCCTCGACCTCGATGGTCGGCGCACGCGGCTGCTGTCGGCGGGCGCGGGGCCGCGCACGCTGCTGCTCCTGCACACCGGCGCGCCCGGCCGCTCGCCGATCGCGGCGTCGGCCGACCTGTTCGCCGGGTTGGTCGCGCGGCTGGACCTCACCGGCCTGCGCGTCCTGGCCCCGGACCTCCCGGGGGCGGGCGGCACCGACCTGCTCGACCTCGCCGACCTCACGACCCCGGGCGTCGTCGCCTTCGCCGAGCAGCTGCTGGCGGCGGACGGCCCGGTGCAGGAGCTGCACGTGGTCGCCCAGGGCGAGGCGTCGCTTCCGGCGCTCGCGCTGGCCCGCGACGGCGCCGGCGACGTGCCGGTCGCCGGCCTCTTCCTGGTCGCGCCCAACGCGGCGGCGCCGATCGGCGACAGCATCCAGAACGTCTCGCTGCTGCACCCGCCCCAGCCGCGCTTCACCGCGCGCTCGCAGCGCTGGGCGCTGGAGCGCCTGGCCTACGTGCCCGACCGCGTCGGCGCCGAGGTGCTGGCCACGTTGGTGGACAACGCGCAGGGCGCGCCGCACGCGCGGGCGACGCGGCTGGTGGCCGACCCGATCAACAACGCGGCCCTGCTCGGCGCGCAGATCGACGCGCAGGACGCGTTCTACGCGTTCTGCCGCGACAGCGGCCACGTCCAGCCGGTCGTGGTCTTCTGGGGCGCGGCGGACCCGACGGCGACGATCGCGCGCGGCACCGTGCTGGCCGCGATCCTCGGCGGCGGCCCCTCGCACCTCGACTTCCAGCTGGTCAACCAGTGCGGCCACCTCGCCCAGTACGACCGCCCCGAGCAGCTCGCTGCCGCGGTGCGGTCGGCGCTGACGCGGGCCACCGCGGTCTAGGAGAAGGAGCGCAAGCGATGGAAGTCCTGTGGACGCTCGGCGGTGCCTACGACGGGCGCTACCCGTGGAACCCGGCCGGCCGCTACCGGCCCGACATCCGGCGCCTGGCCGAGCTGGCCGGGGCGCTGGACCGGCTGCCGTTCTCCGGCGCGCTGCTGGCGATCGGCGTGCCCGGCACCTATGACCCGTGGACGGTCGCGGCGTCGGTGGCGTCGGTCACCGAGCGGATGCGCTGGCTGATCGCCGTCTACCCGGGGATCATCACACCGACCCAGCTGGCGCTGATGTCGTTGTCGCTGGACCACCTCAGCGGCGGCCGGCTGATGCTCAACGTCGTCGGCAGCAACCCGGTGACGATGGCCGCCCACGGCGTGCACCTCGAGAAGGCCGACCGCTACGAGATGCTCGACGCCTACTGGCAGGCGTTCCGGGCGCTCTACGCCGGCACGCCGGTGCCCGAGAGCCGCTTCTTCGGCATCGAGAACCCGTCGTCGTTCCTCGGCCTCGAGCCCGTGCAGGATCCGCACCCGCCGCTGTGGGGCGCGTCGGGCTCGCCGGAGGGCCTGAGCCGGGTGCTGTCGCTCGTCGACACCTACCTGGCCCACGCCGGCACCCCGGCCGAGCTCGCGCAGCGCACCGAC
>JAOPZD010000633.1 GCA_025964295.1 Conexibacter sp. | reverse complement strand
GCGCGGTCAGGTCGCCGGGCGCGCCGAGCGCGAGCGTCACGCCGAACAGCCGCTGCACGACGCGCTCGTGCACGTCCCGCGCGAGGTCGAGCCGGTCGCCGAGGTGGCGGGCGCGCTCCTGCTGGCGCGTGGCGGCGCGGGCCGACGCCGCCAGCGCGCAGACCTTGCCGAGGGTCCACAGGCCCTCGCGCTCGGCGTCGGTGAGCGACGTCGAGCTGTCGCCGCGCTCGGCGAGCACGACGCCGTAGTGGCGCCCGCCGGCCGACATCGGGATGCAGGTGATGTCGGAGAGCTCGAGCCGGGCGACGTCGTCGGCGGGCAGCGCGACGGCGACGTCGGCGCCCACCTCGAGGACCTCGTCGCGCTCCAGCGCCTGCAGCGCGAACGGGATCGCCGCGACCGGTCCCTCGCGCAGCAGCCCGAGCTCGATCCCGTGGCTGCCGACCGCCCAGACCCGGCGGCGCACGTCGTCGGAGAGGTAGACCGCCGCGCGCCGCATCGAGCCCAGCCGGCAGACCGCTTCGGCGAGCCGGTCGTAGAAGGACGCGTCGGGCGACGCGATCTCCCCTTCGCCGAGCATCGACACCAGCAGGTGCAGCGCGGCGAGCGGTGAGGACGCGGAGGTCGTCATCAAAGAAGGGTCAACGGGCCGGGCGCCAGGGGAAGCGCCCGACCCGTTGGGAGAAGGACCAGCTCGCGTACGCTCGGTCTCTAGCTCTGCGTCAGCGGCCGTTCGCCCCCTGTCCCGAGGGAGCGAGACGACTGGTCGGCCCCAAGCATGCCTCATCGAAACGGCAACGTACAGTCCAAACACACTCGTGACCACCCGAATTGGTGGTATGGCCACGGACCGGCAGGTTTAGGACGGCCGCCAGTGAGGAACGCGGCCGTATCATTCCGGTACGGCCGCGTTCCTGTTTCGCCGGTGAGCGGCGCTACGCGCTCTCGGTCGCCGGGCGGCTCGTGCCGGGGGCAACGGGCGCCGGCGTGGGCGCGCTCTCGCCCTCGACGTTGAGGCGCGGCACGATGCGGTCCAGCCAGCCGGGCAGCCACCAGTTGCGCTCGCCCATGATCAGCATCAGGCCCGGCACCAGGACCGACCGGACGATGAGCGCGTCGAGCAGGACCGCGCCGGCCAGGCCGATGCCGAACAGCTTGATCACGCGCTCGCCGCCCAGGACGAAGGCCCCGAAGACGAGGACCATGATCGCCGCCGCGGCGGTGATCGTCCGGCCCGTCGCGGCCAGGCCGTGCGTGATCGCCTCGCGGTTGCTCCCGCGCTTGTGCCACTCCTCGTAGATGCGGCTGACGAGGAAGACCTCGTAGTCCATCGACAACCCGAACAGGATCGCGAAGACCATGACGGGGAGGAACGCCTCGATCGGTCCGGTGCGGTCGACGCCGATGAGCTCCGCGCCCCAGCCGTGCTGGAACACCGCCACCACGACGCCGAACGCGGCCGCGACCGACAGCAGGTTCATGATCGCCGCCATCGCCGGGATCACCAGGCTGCGGAACACCGCCATCAGCAACAGGAACGACAGCAGCACCACGACGCCGATGAACAGCGGCAGCTTCTGGGCCAGCACCTTGGAGAAGTCGATGCCGATCGCGGTCGAGCCGCCGACGAGCACCCGGACCTGGTCCTGCTCGGCCTTGGGCACCACCTCGTCGCGCAGGTGCTTGACCAGGTCGCTGGTCGCCTTGTCCTGCGGCGAGTGCTGCGGGTAGACCTGGGCCAAGGCGATGTTCTTGCCCACGACCACCGGCTTGGTCGCCGCGACGACGCCCGGCGTCTTGCCGACGGCCTCGGTCACGCGGTCGAACGCGGCCTTGGCCCCGGGGCCGTCGACCTCGGCGACGAGCTGCAGCGGGCCGTTGAAGCCGGGGCCGAAGCCCTGGGCGAGCAGGTCATAGGCCTTGCGGGTCGTCGTCGAGCTCGGGTCCGAGCCGGCGTCCGAGGAGCCGAGGCGCATCGTCAGCGCCGGCGCGGCGAGCAGCAGCATCGCGAGCGTCGCGACGGCGGCGAGCAGGACGGGGCGCTTCTGCAGCGTCCCGGCCCAGCGGCCCCACGCGGGCGACTCGTCGGTGGTCGCCAGCTCGCCGGCCCCGACGGCGCGGCGCTGCTTGCGCGTGAGCACGAAGCGGCCGAAGATGCTCAACAGCGCGGGGAGCAGCGTCAGCGCCGCCAGGACCGTGAAGGCCACCACGATCGACGCCGCCGTCGCCACGCCGTAGAGGAACGACACGCCGAGGGCGAACATGCCCAGCAGCGCGATGCACACGGTGATGCCGGCGAACAGCACGGCGCGGCCCGAGGTGTCCAGCGACGCGACCGCGGCGTCCTCGCGCGACGCGCCGCGCATGATCTCCTGGCGGTAGCGCGTGACGATGAACAGCGCGTAGTCGACGCCGACGCCGAGGCCGATCAGCAGCGACAGCTCCGAGCTGAACGACGCCATGGTGATGGCGTTGGAGAGCAGGCCGATCACCGTGATGCCGACGCCGAGCGCCAGGCCGGCGGTGAGCAGCGGGAGGATCGCCGCCAGGAACGAGCCGAAGACGATGAACAGCACGATGAACGCGGCGATGAAGCCGATGAACAGCCCGCCGGCGCCCTGCTGGCGCGACTGCTCGATCGCCTGGCCGCCGAGCTCGACCTGCAGCCCGTCGGTCGCCGACTTCTGCGCCGTGGAGACGAGCTTCTTGGTGGCGTCGACCGGGACGGAGACGACGTCGTCGTCGAGCGTCACGGTGGCGAAGGCGATCGTGCCGTCCTTGGAGACCTGGCCCGCGCCGCTGGCGGCGAACGGCGAGGCCACCGAGGCGACGTGCGGCAGCTTGGAGACCGTCGCCAGCATCTGCTCGACGCGCGCCTTGTTCGACGCGTCGGTGATCTTGCCGTCCTTGACGGCGACCACGATCTGCTCCTGGTCGCCCGAGGCCTTCGGGGCGGACTTCTGCAGGAGGTGCAGGGCATCGAAGCTGTCGGTGCCGCTGAGCTTGAACTCGTCCTTGTAGTTGCTGCCGGCGCCGGCGTGGATCGCGATGAGCGCGATGAGCGCCACGAACCAGGTCGCGAGGACGATCCAACGGTGCGTGAAGCACCAACGTGCGATGTTGCGCATGGGGAAGAAAGGCTCCGGGGGTCGCGGGGAGGGAGCCGGCGGCCTATCGGACGCCGTGCGGGAACCTTAGACCGCCACGGCGCCGAGAACTCATCTGCCGTCAGCGGGTCAGCCCGCGCAGGCGCGCGAGCACCTGCTCGCGCAGCGCTCCGGTCGGCGGACCGAGGCCGAGCAGCTCGCAGAACCACAGCCCGTCGGCGGCCAGCCGGACGATCGTCGCGTCGACCGGGTCGATGCCGTCGGCGGCCACGCGCTCCTGCCAGCCCTCGTAGCGCGCGCGGACCGCCTCGAGGCGCTCGGGCTGCAGCGCGAGCACCGCGAGGATGCCGCTGTCGATCTCGCGCGCGTGGGGATCCTCGCCGTCCTTGGCGGTGACGTCGGCGTAGGCGCGCGTCCAGCCGCCGGGCGCCGGATCGGCGGCGGCCTCGATCTGGGCCTGGAACGACGCCTCCCAGCGGTCGACGACGGCGTCGAGCAGCTGGGCCTTGGAGGAGAAGTGGTAGAGCAGGCCGCCCTTGGAGACGCCGGCCTCCTCGGCGACCGCGTCGAGCGTGAGCTTGGACGGGTCGCGCAGCAGGAGGCGGGCGGCGGCGTCCCGGAGCTTGTCGCGGGTCTCGCCCGCGGCGCGGCGCGGCACTCGTGCGCGCCGCCCGCGGCGCTGAGGCCGGCGACGCCGAGGATGATCACCATCAGGCTGGCGAGCTTCATGAGGTTCATGCTCTCACCGAAGGCCACCACGCCGGCGACGGCGATCAGCGCGGTGCCGACGCCGGACCAGATCGCGTAGGTCAGCGAGACGGGGATGTCCTTGAGCGCGAGCGCCAGGAGCCAGAACGAGATGCCGTAGCCGACGACCACGACGAGGCTCGGTATCGGTCTGGAGAACCCGTCCGACACGCGAAGAGCAAGGGTGGCGCCGACCTCGGAGAGGATGGCGAGGGAGAGGAGGAGGAAAGCGGGCATGGCAGTTACTATACCGTCTGGACGGTACAGTTGGCATGGGACGGTCAGGCCGCTGGCCGCACCGCTCCTGCCGCGGGTACGGTCGGAGGATCGGGTCGACGACGAACGAGACGGTGCGCCGGGTCGTGCGCGACGCCTGGGGCTATCGCCTGCGGTCCGCGCGCGCCACCGCCTGCGTGCTGCTGCCGCTGGCGACGCTGTGCGCGGCGGGACACCCGCGCGCCGCG
>JAOPZD010000611.1 GCA_025964295.1 Conexibacter sp. | reverse complement strand
CGACCACGGCGCGTCGGCCGAGGCGGCGGCGGGCAGCGCGGCGGCGGCGGCCGCGACGACGGCGAGGACGGTTCGGGGGAGCGAGGCCATGCCCTTCGAACGTAGCGGCCGCCGCGCGGGTTGCGTGAGGGTTTCGTGAGAGGGCGGCGCCGCGCCTCAGCGCCGGCGCAGGATCGTCACGCCGTCGCGCACGGTCAGCTGGGTCGCCACCACGCGCTCGTCGTGCGCCCAGCGGTCGTTGAGCTCGGCCAGGACGCGGTCGCCCTCGGTCTGGGGCTCCAGCACGCCGCCGCCGTGCAGCGTGTTGTCGACGACGATCAGCCCGGCCGGCGCGAGCTTGGCCAGCGCCGCCTCGTAGTAGTCCGGGTAGCCGGTCTTGTCGGCGTCGATGAACACCATGTCGTAGGGGCCGTCGAGCGCCGCGAGCGACGCCAGCGCCGGGCCGCGGACGATCTCGATGCGGTCGGCGTAGGGCGAGGCGTCGATGTGGCGCTGGGCGAAGTCGGCGTGGGCGTCGTCGATCTCCAGCGTCACGACGCGCCCGCCGGGCGGCAGCGCGCCGGCCATGGCCAGCGCGCTGTAGCCGGCGTAGGTCCCGACCTCGACGACCAGCTGGGGCGCCGCGGCGAAGACGAGCGTCTCCAGCAGCCGCCCGACGACCGGCCCCGACAGCATCGACGCGTAGGGCAGCTCGGCCACCGCCTCGGCGTGCAGCCGCTGCATCCACGCCGGCAGCGGCGTGGTGTGGCCGGCCGCGTAGGCCTCGGCGTCAGAGCGGACGAGGTCCGCCATGGGGCGGCGGCTCCTGCTGGTCGTGGTCGTCGCCGGCGAACGCGCTGGAGACCCGCGCCAGCGCGGCGGTGAACTCCGACGGGATGACCCACAGCTTGTTCGCGTCGCCCTGGGCGATCTTCGGCAGCATCTGCAGGTACTGGTAGCTGAGGAGCTTGGGGTCCGGGTCGCCCTTGTGGATGGCGTCGAACACCGTGGCGATCGCCTTGGCCTCGCCCTCCGCGCGCAGCACCTGCGACTCCCGGGCGCCCTCGGCGCGCAGGATCTGCGACTGCTTCTCGCCCTCGGCGTCGAGGATCTGCGCCTGCTTGGAGCCCTCGGCGGTGAGGATCGCTGCGCGGCGGTCGCGCTCGGCGCGCATCTGCTTCTCCATCGCCTCCTGGATGCCGCCGGGCGGGTCGACGGCCTTGAGCTCGACGCGGTTGATCCGGATCCCCCACTTGCCGGTCGCCTCGTCGAGGACGACGCGCAGCTGCGAGTTGATCTGGTCGCGGCTGGTCAGCGACTGCTCGAGCGTCAGGCCGCCGATGACGTTGCGCAGCGTCGTCACCGTCAGCTGCTCGATCGCCTGCAGCGGGCTGGCGACCTCGTAGGACGCGGCCTTCGGGTCGGTGATCGTGAAGTACAGGACCGTGTCGATGTTGACCGTCACGTTGTCCTCGGTGATCACGCCGTTGGGCGGGAAGCTGACCACCTGCTCGCGGAGGTCGATCAGCGGCTTGACGCGGTCGATGAACGGAAGGACGATCGTCAGGCCGGGGTCCAGCGTGCGGCTGTAGCGGCCGAGCCGCTCCACCACGCCGGCCCGCGCCTGCGGGATGATGCGGATCGTCTGCGACGCGACGATGAGCGCGAAGACCAGGATGACGACGAGCGCGATCAGCGCGGCCATGTCGGTACCTCCGGGACGGGGATCAGGGACGGGTTCAAGGTGGTGGTCATGGCGCGACGACCGCCGTGGCGCCGCGGATCTCGACGATCTCGACGCGGGCGCCGGGCTGCAGGACGACGCCCTCGTCGAACGAGCGCGCGGTCCAGACCTCACCCTCGATGCGCACCGAGCCCACGCCCTCGTCGTTGGCGATCCGCTCCAGGACGATGCCCGAGCGGCCGATCAGCGCGGCGGTGCCGGTCCGGATCGCGGGCGGCGTGTACATGTGGCGCTTGGCGACCGGCCGCACCAGCGCGAAGCTGGCGAGCGTCAGCGACGCGAAGACGACGCCCTGGACCGCGCCGCCGCCGCCGATCAGCGCGGCCAGCATGCCGCCGAACGCGCCCACCGCGAACGGGGCCAGGAAGAAGCCGGCGGTCAGGATCTCCCCCACCGCGGCGAACACCCCCGCGATCAACCAGATGAGCCAGGCATCCATTGCTGAGCCGAGTATCCCAGGGGCGCGGGCCCCGCGTGCGACTTCGGCGCTAAGCGCTGACCAGCGCGCGCGCGAAGTCATCGGACGACTTCGCGTGCCGCCGGGCTCAGGCGCTCACGAGGGCGCGGGCGAAGTCGTCGGCATCGAACGGGCGCAGGTCCTCCAGCGCCTCGCCGATGCCGATCAGCTTGACCGGGATCCCGAGCTCGCCGGCGATGGCCAGCGCGATGCCGCCCTTGGCGGTGCCGTCGAGCTTGGTCAGGACGATGCCGTCGACCGGCACGGCCTCGGAGAAGAGCTTGGCCTGGCGCACGCCGTTCTGGCCGGTCGTCGCGTCGATCGTCAGCAGCGTCTCGTGCGGCGCGTCGGGCATCTGCTTGCCGATGACGCGGCGGATCTTGGTCAGCTCGTCCATCAGCTGCTCCTGGTTGTGCAGGCGCCCGGCGGTGTCGATGATCACGACGTCCACCCCGCGCTCGCGGCCCTGCTTGACGGCGTCGAAGGCGACCGAGCCGGGGTCGGAGCCCTCGGGGCCGGTGACGATCTCGACGTCGGCGCGGCGCGCCCACTCGGCCAGCTGCTCGACGGCGGCGGCGCGGAAGGTGTCGGCGGCGCCGAG
>JAOPZD010000608.1 GCA_025964295.1 Conexibacter sp. | reverse complement strand
GGCGCCCGGTCCCGCCGCGTGGCCCGCGACGACGCCGAAGGCCAGCACGCCGAGCACGAGCGCGGCGGCGACGCGCGGCGACGGCAGCCCCGGACCGACATCATCAGCTTGCTCGGCCGAACCCGCCGGCGCCCCGGCGCCCGCGACCATCGCCTTCCAGTCCAGCCGCGGCGGCCCGTTGCGCGCGCCGCACTCCAGGCAGTAGCGCTGGTCGGCGGCCAGCGGGGATCCACAGGGGCGGCAGTCCATCGACCGCGGGAGTCTCACGGCGCCGCGACGCCGCGATGTGAACGCCTCGTGACCGCCGGATCGCGGCCAAAACCCGCGTTCACAGCTCGTTCACGGGAAAGGCACCAGCGCTTCACAAGGCTCCCCGTGGCGCTGGTCAGGCTGCCGTCCGCATCTTCCCCTGACGAAGGAGTATCCCCAACATGACGACCCGCCTCCGCCGTCTCGGCGTGTGCGCGGCAGCGGTCGGCGCCTTCGCCGCCGTCGTCCCCGGCACGGCCTCGGCCACGCCCGTGATCACGATGAGCGGCTCGACCTCCGTCGCCCCGCTCGCCACGCTGCTGGCCAAGGCCTATGTCAAGTCCCACCCCGGCAAGGTGAAGTTCAAGCTCGCCCAGGGCGGCTCGGACGTGGGCATCGCCGACGTGGCCGCCGGCCGCGTGACCATCGGCAACTCGTCCCGCGACCCGAAGGCCGGGGATCCGGGCGGCATCTTCTTCAACAAGATCGCCCGTGACGCGATCTGCCTGGCGACGAACCCCAAGAACCAGCTCGCGAACCTCTCGCAGGCCACGATCCAGGGGATCTTCTCGGGCAGCATCCGCGACTGGGGCCAGGTCCCCGGCGCCACGGCGACCGGCACGATCGACATCGTCGGCCGGACCGCCGCCTCCGGCACGCAGGACGCCTTCCAGAAGATCTTCATGGGGTCCAAGACCGTGACCTCGTCGATCGCCGCGAAGGCCTCCAACGGCCTCGTCCAGCAGGCCGTGCAGTCCGACCCGAACGCCATCGGCTACGTCTCGCTCGACTTCGTCGGCGGCACGAACGTCGCCGGCTACAACGGCGTCGCCTGCAACCTGCGCAACGCCAAGTCCGGCGAGTACGGCGGCGTGCGCAACTTCTGGATGGTCACCCGCGGGCGCGCCACCGGCGTCGTCTCGGCCTTCATCTCCTGGGTGCAGAACAACGCCAAGGCCCAGGCGATCGTCGGCAAGCACTGGGTGCCGCACAAGTAATGCTCGCGCGGCTGCGACAGCCGTGGTCGGACCGGCGCGCCGAGCTCACGCTCGGCGCGCTGGCGTGCGCCGTGCTGCTGGTCATCGTCCTCATGATCGTGTTCGTCGCCAACGAGGCGTGGCCGACCTTCCAGCACAACGGCCTGAGCTGGCTCGGGCCCGGCGGCAACGTCGACGTGCAGATCGGCAAGATGGTCAACGCCGGCGCCAACGCGCCCGCGGGCGACTACCACCTGCGCGCCTGGCCGCTGGTGTGGGGCACGATCCTGACGACCGGCCTGGCCGTCGTCTTCGGCCTGGTCTTCGCGATCCTGGCCTCGATCTTCATCGTCGAGTTCGCCCCCGACCGGCTGCGCGCGATCATCGTCCCCGTCGTCCGGCTGCTGGCGGCGGTGCCGTCGGTCATCTACGGGCTGATCGGGATCCTCGTGCTCGTCCCGTTCGTGGGCAACCACATCATCTCCCAAAAGGACAAGGGGTCGGTGGAGTTCGTGGTGCAGCTGACCGGCGCGAGCCTCGGCGTCGCCGTCGTGATCCTCACCGTGATGATCGTGCCGATCATGATCGCCATCTGCGTCGACGCGCTCTACGCCGTCCCGCGCGGGTGGAAGGAGGGCGCAGTCGCCCTCGGCGTCAACCGCTGGCGCGCGATGTGGACGGTCTCGGTCCGCGCGGCGCGCCCGGCGATCATCGCCGCCGCCGTCCTGGCCTGCGCCCGCGCGCTGGGCGAGGCCATCATGTTGTCGATGGTGTCGGGCTCGGTCGGCTTCTCGCCCAACCCGTTCGACGGCCCGCGCCTGTTCCTGCTCGAGCCGCTGCGCCCGCTGGCCTCGACGATCGTCGAGGACTCCGAGTCGCTGCAGGCGCCGGCCGTGCGCTCGACGGTGTACGCGTTCGCCTTGCTGCTGCTGTTCTCGAGCTTGTTGTTGTCCTTGGCCGGCTTCCTGGCCAAGCAGCCGATGAAGAAGTACGGAGCCCGGATCTAGATGGCCGTCGCCACGCCGCCGCGCGCCACGCCGCCGCGCCCCCGCAAGCGCCCGCGGCCGGAGTCGATCGCGACCTGGCGCTGGGGCGACCGCATCGCCTTCGCGATGTGCTGGGCCTCGGGCCTGGCGCTCTGCCTGATCGCCGCGCTGATCGTCGGCTACATGGCGGTCAAGGGCATCCAGTACCTCAAGCCGAGCCTGCTGTGGTCGCATCCGTCCGGCGAGGTCGACCAGTCGAGGTCCGGCGGCTTCCTGGACCCGATCCTCGGGACGATCCTGCTGACGGTCATCGGCATCGGGATCGCGACGCCGATCGCCGTCGCCGCCGCGGTCTGGGTCGTCGAGTACGGCCGGCCGGCGCCGCTGGCCCGCGCGGTCGAGTCCGGCATCGAGGTCGTCGCCGGCACGCCGGACATCGTCCTGGCGATCTTCGGCCTGGCGCTCTTCCAGCACGGCCTGTTCGGCTGGATGTCGTTCACCGCCGAGGGCGGCGCGGTCTTCGGCCGCTCGTTCCTGACCGCGGGCGCCATGATGTCCCTGATCGCGCTGCCGATGGTCTTCGGCGCGACCCGCGAGGGCCTGCAGTCGATCCCGCGCCACGTGCGCGAGGCGTCCTATGGCCTGGGCAAGACGAGGATCGCGACGATCCGCCGAGTCCTGCTGCCCGCGGTCAAGCCGAACATCTCGACCGGCGCGGCCCTCGGGATGGGCCGGATCGCCGGCGACACCGCGATCGTCGTGATCCTCCTCGGCGCGACGCTGCGCCTCGAGAAGGAGGGCGCGATCCCCGGCGTCGACGTGCTCAAGGGCACCGGCTCGACGCTGACCAGCTACGTCTACAACAACTCGCCCGCCGGCGAGGGCAACGCGTCGGAGAAGGCCTACGCCGCCGCGTTCGTCCTCCTGCTGCTGGTGGTGGCGCTGAACTTCGCCGTCGACCTCATCGCGCGCCGCGGCGCGCAGACGGGGCTCGAGGGCAGTCGACTGGGAGCAGGACGATGATCACCGAGCAGCCCCCGCCCATCCGCAAGATCGTCGTCGACGCGCCGCCCACGGTCGCGCCGGCCGGGCCGGCGCCGACCGCCGCGCAGATGGCCTCCGTCGCGCGCCACGCGCACGGCGCGCCCGGCCCGGAGCGCATGGCGCTGGACGGGTTGTCGGTGTTCTACGGCGACAACGAGGCGGTCAAGCAGGTGTCGCTGTCGATCCGCCTCGGCGAGGTGCTCGCGCTGATCGGCCCGTCGGGCTGCGGCAAGACGACGCTGCTGAGGACCCTGAACCGGCTGACCGAGCTGACGCCCGGCGCCTCGCGCGCGGGGACGATCCTGCTCGACGGCGACGACGTCGATGCGCTCGAGGTCACCGCGCTGCGCCGCCGCGTGGCGATGGTCTTCCAGCAGCCCAACCCGTTTCCGATGTCGATCTTCGACAACGTGGCCTACGCGCTGCGCGAGCAGTCGCGCAAGCGCCCGGGCCGCGCGGTCGTCGCGCCGCTGGTCCAGGACGCGCTGCAGCGCGCCGGGCTGTGGGACGAGGTCAAGGACAAGCTCGACGCGCCCGCGCTGCGGCTGTCGGGCGGCCAGCAGCAGCGGCTGTGCATCGCCCGCGCGATCGCGACGCGCCCCGAGGTCCTGCTGATGGACGAGCCGTGCAGCGCGCTGGACCCGCGCTCGACCGCGGTCATCGAGCAGCTGATCGGCGAGCTGCGCACCGACCTGGCGATCGTCATCGTCACCCACAACATGCAGCAGGCGCGGCGCGTGGGGGACAAGGTCGCGTTCATGTACCTGGGCGACCTGGTGGAGTACGGCCCGGCCGAGCAGATCTTCGACGCGCCGCAGGCGCAGCGCACGCGCGACTACGTGCGCGGGGCGTTCGGGTGATCGCGCGCAGGGCCACCATCCTGCTCGCCGGCGCGCCGCTCGTCCTCGGCGGCTGCCTCGGCGTCGAGACCACGCCCGAGAAGAGCGCCGCGAAGGCCAGGCTGGCCACCAAGGACGTCACGGCGCAGAAGGGCCTGGTCGTCGGCCGCGCCAACGCCTTCGTCAAGGTCGAGACGTCGGCGCTCGTCCAGGACCCCAACGGCGTCGCCGCGGTCGTCCGCCTCAGGAACACCGGGCCGACGCAGGTGACGCTCCCGGTCGGCATCACGGTGTCCGACACCAGGGGCAAGAAGTTGTACGCCAACGACACGCCGGGCCTCGACGCGTCGCTGACCTCCCTGCCGGTGCTCGCGGCCGGCGAGGAGCTCGACTGGGTCGACAACCAGATCCTGGTCGCCGGCCGGGCGAGCAAGGTGAAGGCCCTGGTCGGCGCGGCCAAGGGCACGCCCGCCGCCGGCGCGCTGCCGAAGATCGCGATCTCCGGCGTCAAGGCCGGCCGCGACGCGGACGGCAACTACGCCAAGGGCACGATCCGCAACGACTCGGTCGTCGCGCAGAAGCGGCTCGTCGTGACGTGCGTGGCGCGCGCGGGCGGCAAGGTGCTCGCCGCGGGCCGCGCGGTCGTCGAGAAGCTCGACCCCGCCGCGACGGCCAGGAAGCCCACGAGCTTCACCGTCTTCTTCATCGGCGATCCGCGCCAGGCGCCCCTGCGCTGCGCGGCGCCCCCGACCGTCCTCGCCCCAGGAGGGACGAAGTGAGCACCGTGAACCGCCCGCTGCTGGGTGAGCCCAACGCGCCGTGCCGGACCTGCGGCGCCCCGCTGGCCGCCGACCAGCGCTACTGCCTGCAGTGCGGGACGCGCCGCGCCGAGGCGCGGCTGCCGTTCCTCGACATCCTCGCGCGCCAGGTCCCCCAGGGCGCGGCGACGGTGATCGAGACCACGACCGTGCGCCCGACCACCGGGCCGACCGCCTGGCTCGGGCGCCTGAGCACGAACGCCGCGGCGGTCGCGGGCGTCGCCTGCCTGCTGCTGGCGCTCGGCGTCGGGGTGCTGATCGGCGGCCTGGGCTCCGACAGCTCGGCGGCCTCGGGCGGCACGCCGCAGG
>JAOPZD010000587.1 GCA_025964295.1 Conexibacter sp. | reverse complement strand
GACCGAGGGCGCCGCGGCCGCGCGCGTGGTCGCCGAGGCGAGCGCCGCCCACGACGGCGCGCCCGTCGCCGTGCTCGTGCACGCGGCGGGCATGGTCCAGCAGGACGTGGAGGTCGGCGACGCGCCGATCGCGCAGGCCAGCGCCGAGCACTGGCGCCTGGACCTCGCGCTCAACCTCGACACCGCGTTCCACACGGCGCGCGCCGTCCTGCCGGGGATGCACGCGCGCGGCTACGGCCGGATCGTCTTCGTGTCGTCGGTCACCGGACCGCTGGTGGCGGCGCCCGGCGCGGCCGGGTACGGCGCGGCGAAGGCCGGCGTCGACGGGCTGATGCGCGGGATCGCGCTGGAGGGCGGCCCGTTCGGCGTGACCGCGAACTCCGTCGCGCCCGGCTGGATCGCCACCGCCTCGGCGACGGAGGCCGAGGGCGCGGCGGGGCGCAACACGCCGGTCGGTCGCCCGGGCACGCCGGACGAGGTCGCCGCGGCGGTCGCGTTCCTGGCCTCGGAGGGCGCGAGCTACGTGACCGGCAGCGTGCTCGTCGTCGACGGCGGCAACACCATCAACGAGGTGCATTGAGGCCGCGGGCGCGGGGCGAGCCCCAGCGCTCGGTCGATCCCATCGGTCACGAACCGACGAGGTTCCAGCCGAAGTAGACCTCGACGCCCGTGACGCGCCCGTCGCGCACGGTGAGCACCTCGGTGTTGCGAAACGCCGAGCCGTCCGGCTTCTCGGCCTCGTAGGTCACGACGACCTCGTCGCCGGCCTCGATCGTCCGCACGAACCGGAAGCCCTTCCCGGCGTGCTCGCGGTGCGGCCAGCACGTCGCGAAGTACCCGTCGCGGTCCAGCCCGGCCTCGTCGTTGGGGCTGAAGAACCGGAAGTCGTCGGCGAGCACGCGCTCCAGCGCGCCGCGGTCACCGGTCTCCCAGGCGCCGAAGAGCTGCCGGACGACGCGGATGCGCTCAGAGGTCATGGTGCTGGGACGCGACGGCGGGCGCGGACTCATCGGCGCGTGTCCGCGCGGCGGTCAATGCGCCACGGCGTGCTGCGCCACCTCGCCGGCGCCCAGCGCGCGGTCGTAGATCGCCAGCTCGTCCCATGTCGCGTCGTTGCTTGCCAGGAAGCGCGTGATCGGGTTGGCGGGCAGCGACGTCGTGCTGGCCAGCGTCCGCTGCAGCACGCCGCCCTTGTAGAGGCGCACGTCGTTGCCGTCGTAGGTGACCGCGAGGTGGGTCCAGCCGTACTGGGCGTACTCGTAGATCACGAAGCTCCCGAACGGCGGCAGCGTGTACTCGCCGCGTGCCAGCACGCTGTTGATCGACGCCGAGGGCGAGAACGCCATGCACGCGGCCGTGGTGCAGCCGGTGGAGCCGGAGCCGTTGTAGAAGCCGAAGGCCACGTTCATCGGCGTGGTGTTGATCGTCGTCCCCTGCTTCCACCAGAACTCGATCGTCCACGGCTTGCGGCCGCTCATGTCGACCGTGGGGGTGATCGACACGTACGGCAGCTGCGCGCCGAACGACGGGTTGACCGTCCGCAGCGCCTTGTCGTTGGCGCCGCCGACGCCGGCGACGAGGCTGACGCTGGCGCCGGCGGTCGAGTACGCGACGTGCGAGGCCAGGTCCTGCGTGGCGCCGTCGAAGCGCCAGTAGTTCTTCAGGCCGCTCGTCGCCGCGATGGCCTGGCAGTAGTTGTCCGTGTTTCCAGACGGGCAGGAGACGCTGGGCGTCGCGGTCACGGTGTAGCTCACCGACGACGTCGAGGCGTTGCCCTGCTTGTCGGTCGCCGTGACCGCGAACGTGTGGGCGCCCGCGGCCGCTGTGTCGATCGGCGACCCGCCGGCGACGGTGCCGGTGCACGTGGCGACGCCCGAGCCGCCGTCGGCGCAGCTGTAGCTCGCGTTGACCGTCTGGCCCTGCGCGTAGCTGGTGGCGGTGGGCGTCACGATGTTGGCCGTCGCCGCCTTGCGGTCGACCTGGTTGCCGGTGACCGGCGGCGCCGTGACGCATGCGCCGGCGGCATCGCACACCGTCCGGCTGCCCGTGGCCGCGTTGCTCGTCTCGCTCCCCGCGGCGACGCTCGTCGTGAGGTCGAACGAGGCGTCTGCAGCGTTGGCGAGACCTGCCGGAGCCTGGGCGGTGCAGTGGATCGCGACGTTGCCGGGATGCCAGTTGCCGTCGGCCTGCTCACAGGAGACCGTCGGGCCGAAGCCGCCGGCGGTCTGGAAGTGCAGGACGATGGTCGTGTCGGCGGCGATCGCCGGGAGGGCGAACGGCGTCTGGGAGAGGCCGGACGCCACTGGCGGCGTGACGCGGCTGCCGCCGGACGCCGAGCTACCAGGGGTGGGCAGGAGCAACGCGGTGGCATTGCCGTTGGCGTCGGTCGACACCGTGGCCGACTGGTCGCCGGTCGCGGTCGCGGTCATCCCGGCCGCCAGCGCCACGTCGCTCGCCGGCGCCTGCGCGCGCACCTGGGCGCCGGAGACGGCGGCGTTGGATGGGTCGATCACGCGGAAGGCGACGCGCTTGGCCGGAAGCGTGAGCGTCCGGTTGGTCGTCCCGCTCAGCGTGGTCGGCGCCTCGAGCGTGACTGCGGGCGACGACGGCTGGAGGCGGAGCACGTGGGGGCCTGCCGTGCCGTAGACCGAGAAGTGGCCGGCGGCGTCCGTGGCGTCGGAGGTCTGGCCGATGATGCTGACCGTCGCGCCCGAAAGCGGGTGGCCGGCCTCGTCCTGGAGCGTGCCGGTCAGGTGGCTGTCGTAGGCCTGCACGGCGACGTCGACGCCGGTGCTCGCGGTGAGCGGCGGCAGGCTGTAGGTGGTGTCCTTGAACTGGCCGTGGCCGCCGAAGGTCACCGCGTTGCCGCTGCTGCCGGGGGTCGGCAGGATCGACATGGTGGCGTTGCCCGAGCCGTTGCTGGTGGCCGTCGCAGCCTGCGAGGCGGCCGCGGCGGTGACGCCGGGCGTGATCTCATAGGCGTTGGTCGGCGCGGCGTAGTGGACGGAGGCGCCGGGGACGCTGCTGCCGTCACGCGCGTCGGTGACGTGCACCGTGAGCTGCTTGAGGGGCACGGTCAGGGTCTGGTCGAGGTCGGCGCTGGCGAGGGTGACGGGGTACGTGAGCGTGGCGACGCCCGTGCTGACCGCCACCGTCCGCGCGCCCGGCCGGGTCTGGACGGAGAACGTCCCCTGGTTGTTGGTCGTGTCGCCGTGGGTGCCGATGGCGACGCCGATCCCGCTCAGCGGCTGCCCGGCCGCGTCGCGAACCGTGCCGGTGTAGTGGACGGTGGTGACGGGTTGGACCGTGACGTCGATGGCGCGGTCGGCGCTGGTCGCCGCCAGCGTGAAGGTGGTGGGCTGATAGGCCGCGTCGGGGTCGGTGAAGTCCACGGGGTTGTCCGGGCTGCCCGCGGTGGGCAGGATCCGCATCCGGGCGGCGCCGCTGCTGCTGGAGGTCGCCGTTGCGCTTTGGCCGGAGAGGGCGGTGGCGGTGACGCCGGGGGCGACGGTGACGTCGTCGACCGGGGCGACGATGCTCACGGCGGCCCCGGCCACCGCCTGGCTGGCCGGGTCGGTCACGCTGACCGTGAGGCGGTGCAGCGGCAGCGTGAGGGTCACGCCGGTGTCGCCGGCGATGGCGAGCTGGCTGGTCTGCAGCGAGAAGCTCGCGTCGCCGCCGCTCTGGCCGCGGCTGAGGCGCAGCGCGTGGTTGCCGTCGTCGGTGACGAGCTGGAAGCGGCCTTGGCCGTCGGTCGTCGTCGAGGGGCCGCCGACGACGGTCACCGTGGCGCCGGGCAGGGCAGCGCCGTCGAGGTCGCGCAGGACGCCGGTGAGGTTCGTCCCGGAGCCGTTCGCGCCCTGGAAGAGGACGAAGTCCAGCGCCGTGTCGCCGTCGACCGCGATCGCGGTGGCCGTCGACTGGCGGTAGGTGGAGCCGGTCGGCGGCGTGACGCGGAGGTCGTAGCTGCCGGGTGGGAGGCTGAGCGCGTAGCCGCCGCCGCTGTCGACGCCGGCGGTGGCGACGGCGGTGCTCGTGCCCGCGGCGAGCGCCGTGACGGTCGAGCCGGTGAGGAACGCCGAGGGTCCGGTCAGCGCCGTCACCGTCCCGGCGACCGTGAACGGCCCGGTCGGCGAGCTGCTGCTGGACACGACGTAGCTGGCCGTGCGGAGCGTCTGGTTGCCGGCGACGTCGGTGGCGGTGACGTGGAAGGTGTGGACGCCCGCGGTCGACGTGTCGATGACGGCGCCGGTCGGGCCATCGCCGGCGCAGGTGGAGATGCCGGAGCCGATGTCGGCGCAGTCGTAGCTGACGGTCGCGGCGGCGTTGAGGGCGTAGGCCTGGCCGGCGGAGAACGCGACGCTCGCGTCCGGTGCGGCGCGGTCGACCTTGAACGGGCCGATGGGTCCGGCGGTGCGGCAGTTGCCCGCGCTGTCGCAGACCTGGCGCGCACCGGTCTGCGCGGTGGTGGTGGCGCTGCCGGTCGGGACGGCGGTCGTCAGCGTGAACGACGCATCCGCGCCGTTGGCGAGCCCGCTGCCCCCGTCGCTCGCGGTGCAGCTCACCGAGGCGTCGGTGGTGTGCCACGCGGCGTCGGCGGCGCCGCAGGTGATCGACGGCGCCGTCGTGTCGGGCGCGGCAACCGCGTAGGTGATGGTCTTGGTGGAGCTGTTGCCGACGTTGTCGGTGGCGGTCACGGTGAAGGTGTGGGCGCCGGTCGTCGCGGTGTCGATCGCCGCGCCCAAGCTGCTCGTGCCCGTGCACGACGCCAGGCCGGAGCCGCCGTCGGTGCAGCTGAAGTCCGCGGCGACGACCTGGTCCTTGGCGAACGTGGCGTTGGCGATCGGCGCGGCGACCGCGATGCTCGGCGGCTTCCGATCGACCTTGTTGCCGCCGACCGGGCCGGCGGCGCGGCAGTTCAGGGCGTTGTCGCAGACCGATCGCGTGCCGGTCTGGCCGTCGGCGGTCTCACTGCCGTCGGGGACGTTGGTCGCGAGCGAGAACGACGCATCCGCCGCATTCGCGAGGCCGGTGCCACTGTCGCTGGCGGTGCAGGCGATCGAGACGTTGGCGGCATGCCACAGGCCATCCGCCGCGCCGCAGGTGACCGTGGGCGCGCTCGCGTCACTCGCGGTCAGCTGCACGATCATGGTGGTGTTGCCGGTGCTGGCGGGGAAGGGGACGGTGCTGTTGGCGTAGCCGGTGCCGTTGGGTGGGTTGAGGCTGATGGGGTCGTTGGTGGAGGTGTCGAGCAGGCGCAGGGTGGCGTTGCCGTTGGCGTCGGTGGTTTGGTTGTTGTTGGTGTAGTTGTTGCAGCAGGTGCGTTGGGTGAAGCCGGTGGCGAGGGAGATGGCGGGTGTGTTGCCGCTGGCGTTGACCTGGACGCCGCCGACGGGGCTGCCGGAGGGTGATTGGACGTGGACGGTCACGGTGCGCCATGGGACGGTGATGGTGATGCTGCGGTTGGCGGTGATCGTGACGTCGTTGTAGATGTCGAAGGCGGGCTGGGCGCCGTGGTAGATCTCGAAGTGGAAGTCGCCGGGGACGACCGCGAGCGAGAAGTGGCCGTCGGCGTCGGTGCTGGTGCCGGCGTTGCCGGTTGTGCCGTTGGTGCTGTTGAGGATGGCCGCCGTGCCGGGCAGCGGATTGCCGTCGGGATCTTGGATCACACCCGACAACGTCACCGCACCGGCGTTCACCAGGGCCACGTTCAGCGTCCGGTCCCCCGTCACCGCGTAGCTCGTCGTCACCGACGCCTGATACCCGCTCAGCGGCGCCGGATCGAAGCGCACGTCGTAGGTGCCGCTCGTCAGCGTCACCGCGTAGTGCCCCGCCACGTCCGTCGTCGCCGAGCCCGCCACGGCCTGCGTCGCGGAGTCGCGGACCGTCACCGTCGTTCCGGACAGCGCTCCGCTCGAGGCCGACACCGTTCCCGACAGCGTGTGGGCGCTCGAGGACTGCGCGGTGGCCGCGAGCTGCAGGCAGAGCAGCGCGGCGATCGCGAGCAGGAGCTTCCGAAGACGCTTGGCGGGCACGTGGGACACCTCGGCTGGAGTGCGCGCCCGGAAGCCGGGCGTGCGATGGGACAGAGACCTGGTGAGGCGCCCTTCCACGTGCGCCAGCCGCGGCACCCTCTCCCAAACGCCGTACGGTGTCAAGCGCAGAGCGCTCAGGCCGGCGCCGGCACTGCAGCTCTACGACGCCAGCCGCTCCAGCGTCCCGGCGAGGACCGCGACGCCGCGGTCGAGCTCCTGCGGCGAGGTGTACTCGTCGGGGTGGTGGGACACGCCGTCGCGACTGGGCACGAAGATCATGCCGACCGGCATGCGGCGGCCCATGATCATCGCGTCGTGGTAGGCGCCGGAGGTCATGCGGCGGTAGGGCAGCCCCAGGGCCTCGGTCGCCGCCGCGGCCGCCGCGACCACCGCGTCGTCGCAGCGCACCGGCGCGTCGGTGACGATCTCGTCGATCGCGACGTCCAGGTCACGTGCGGCGCCGATCGCCCGCGCGGCCTCCGCGATCCCGGCGACGACGGCCTCGCGCGCGGGCGCGTCGCTGTCGCGGACGTCGACGTCGAGCGAGACGACGCCCGGCACGACGTTGATCGCCCCGGGCAGCGCGCGGACGACGCCGACCGTCCCGACCGTCGTGCCCGAGGTCGACGCGCGCGCGATCCGCTCGATCGCCACGACCGCCTCG
>JAOPZD010000576.1 GCA_025964295.1 Conexibacter sp. | reverse complement strand
TCTGCGGGCCGACGGCGCGGTCGCGCTGCCGCCGCTGGCCGGCGCGCTCGTCGAGGGCGTCCGTCCCGACGACGCGGTCGCGACCGCGGGAGGTCACGCATGAGCCGTGAGGCGTGGCCGGGCGAGCCGTTCCCGCTCGGCCCGACCTGGGACGGCCAGGGCACCAACTTCTCCATCTTCAGCGAGAACGCCGAGCGCGTCGAGCTGTGCCTGTTCGACCGCGACGGCGCCGAGGAGCGCGTCGAGATCGTCGACCAGACCGCGCACAACTGGCACTGCTACCTGCCCGGCGTCGGGCCGGGGCAGCGCTACGGCTACCGCGTCCACGGCCGCTACGCGCCCGGCGAGGGGCACCGCTTCAACCCCAACAAGCTGCTGATCGACCCCTACGCCAAGGCGATCGACGGCACCGTGGACTGGGACGCCGCCAACGCCCTGCCCTACACGCCGCCCGACGACGGGATCACCGACGACGCCGACTTCGAGTTCGACGACGAGGACAGCGCGCCGGCGATCCCCAAGGGGGTCGTCGTCGACGGGTCCTTCAACTGGGAGGACGACCGGCCGCCGCGGATCCCGTGGACCGAGACGGTGATCTACGAGACCCACGTCAAGGGCATCAGCAAGCAGTTCCCGGGCCTCCCGCCCGAGCTGCAGGGGACCTACGCCGGCCTGGCGTCCGACGAGATGGTGACCTACCTGAAGGACTTGGGCATCACCGCCGTCGAGCTGCTGCCCGTCCATCACATCGCCGACGAGTCGTTCCTGCACGAGCACGGCCTGAAGAACTACTGGGGCTACTCGACGGTCGGCTACCTCGCGCCGCACTCGCCCTACGCGGCCAACCACGAGCCGGGCGAGAACCTCAAGGAGTTCAAGGGGATGGTCAAGGCGCTGCACCGCGCCGGCCTGGAGGTCATCCTCGACGTCGTCTACAACCACACGGCCGAGGGCAACCACCTCGGCCCCATGTTGTCGTTCAAGGGCGTCGACAACGCGGCGTACTACCGGCTGATGCCGGAGGACCCGCACTTCTACATGGACTTCACCGGGACGGGCAACACGCTCAACGCGGTGCAGCCGGCGGTCCTGCGGATGATCATGGACTCGCTGCGCTACTTCGTCCTGGAGTGCCACGTGGACGGGTTCCGCTTCGACCTCGCGAGCACGCTGGCGCGCCAGTTCTACGACGTCGACCGCCTCGGGTCGTTCTTCGACACCATCCACCAGGACCCGGTGCTCTCCCAGGTCAAGCTGATCGCCGAGCCGTGGGACGTCGGCCCGGGTGGCTACCAGGTCGGCAACTTCCCAGTGCTGTGGAGCGAGTGGAACGGCATCTACCGCGACACGATGCGCGACTTCTGGCGCGGCCAGGCGTCGATCGCCGACTTCGCCTCGCGCTTCACCGGCTCCAGCGACCTGTACGCCGACGACGGCCGCTCGCCGTTCGCCTCCATCAACTTCATCACCGCCCACGACGGCTTCACGCTGCGCGACCTCGTCTCCTACAACGACAAGCACAACGAGGCCAACCAGGAGGGCAACCGCGACGGGACCGACGACAACCGGTCCTGGAACTGCGGCGCGGAGGGCGACACCGACGACGAGGAGATCCTCAAGCTGCGCACCCGGCAGCAGCGCAACTTCCTCACGACGCTGATGCTCAGCCAGGGCGTGCCGATGCTGCTGGGCGGCGACGAGCTGTGCCGCACGCAGTTCGGCAACAACAACGGCTGGTGCCAGGACAACGAGATCTCCTGGTACGGCTGGGACATCGGCGAGGAAGGCCGGCAGCTGATGGAGTTCACGCGGCGCCTGATCGCGCTGCGCCGCGGCGAGCCGGTCTTCCGCCGCGACAACTTCCTGGCCGGCGAGCAGTCCGAGCCGGGGCTGCCGGACGTGTGGTGGTTCCGGCTGGACGGCCGGCGGATGACGCGCCGCGACTGGGAGAACCCCGACCACCGCTCGCTCGGCGTGTTCCTCAACGGCCAGGCCACCGGCGCGCGCGACCGCCACGGCGTCAAGGTCGAGGGCGACTCGTTCCTGGTGCTCTTCAACGCCCACCACGAGGACCAGGTCTTCAAGCTGCCCGCCGGGCGCTTCGGCGCGCGCTGGTCGGTCGAGCTGACGACGGCCGCGCCGGGGATCGAGCCAGGCGCCGAGTCCTACCGCGCGCGCGGCGACTGCTACGTGACGGCGCGGTCGATCACCGTGCTGCGCAGGATGCCATGAGCGCACCCTTGAGGGCCACCTACCGGCTGCAGCTCGGGACCGACCTGGACTTCGCCGCGGCCCGCGCGCTCATCCCCTACATCTCCGACCTCGGCTGCTCGCACGTCTACCTGTCGCCGTCGTTCCAGGCGCGGCCGGGCTCGACGCACGGCTACGACGTCGTCGACCCCGGCCGCGTGAGCGACGACCTCGGCGGGGAGGAGGGCCTGCGCGCGCTGGCCGCCACCGCGCACGAGCACGGCATGGGGATCGTCCTCGACGTCGTCCCGAACCACATGGCCGCCGACGACGGCAACCGCTTCTGGGCCGACGAGGAGCTGCGCGCGAGGTTCTTCGACGTCGACCCGGCGACCGGCCGCTGGCGGCGCTTCTTCGACATCGACGAGCTGGCCGCCGTCAGGATCGAGGACCCGGAGGTCTTCGCCGCGGTCTCCGGGTTGGCCATCAGGCTGGTCGAGGAGGGCGTCGTCGACGGGCTGCGCATCGACCATCCCGACGGGCTGACCGACCCCTTGCAGTACCTCCAGCGCCTGCGCGACGCGGGGGTGCGGAACGTCTGGGTCGAGAAGATCCTCGACCCCGGCGAGCAGCTGCGGGCCGACTGGCCGGTCTCCGGCACCGTCGGCTACGAGTTCGCCAACGACGTCGCGGCGCTGTTCGTCGACCCGGCCGCCGAGGCGCCGCTGACCGAGTTGTACGCTTCGCTGACCGGCGACCCGCGGCCGTTCGGCGAGGTCGCCGCCGAGGCCAAGCTGGAGCAGGCGACGACGACGTTCACGCCGGAGGTCGAGCGCCTGCGCCGCCTGTGGCCAGACGTGCCCGACCTCGAGGTCGCGCTGTCGTCGCTGCCGATCTACCGCACCTACGTCGAGCCCGACACCGCGCGCGTCGAGGCCGCCGACCGCGAGGCGCTCGCCGAGGCCGAGGCCCACCACGGGCTGCCGGCGGCGATCCGCCGCGTGCTGACGCTCGAGGACCCGACCAGCGCGCCGGCCGAGTTCGTCCGGCGCTTCCAGCAGACCACGCCGCCGGTGATGGCCAAGGGCGTCGAGGACACGGCGTTCTACCGCTACGTCCGCCTGCTGGCGCTCAACGAGGTCGGCGGGGATCCGTCGCGCTTCGGGATCTCGGTCGACAGCTTCCACGAGGGCAATATGAAGCGCTTGCCCGACAACCTGCTCGTGTCCTCGACGCATGACACCAAGCGCTCGGGCGACGTGCGCGCGCGGCTCTGCGCGCTGACCGCGATCCCGGACGAGTGGGCCGGCGCGCTTCGCTCGTGGTTCGAGGTCAACGCCCCGCTGCGCGACGACCGGCTCGGCGCGCCGACCCCGGCCGAGGAGCTGCTGATCTACCAGACGCTCGTCGGCGCGTGGCCGATCGAGGCCGACCGGCTGGAGGCCTATCTGGAGAAGGCGCTGCGCGAGGCCAAGCTGTCGTCGAACTGGATCGAGCCGAACCTCGAGCACGAGGCGGCGGTCAAGCGCTTCGCCGTCGACCTGCTCGACCATGGCCCGTTCCGCTACGGCTTCGACGCGGTGGCCGCGCGGGTCGCCGAGCTCGGCGCGCGGGTCGCGCTCGCGCAGACGTTGTTGAAGCTCACGGTCCCGGGCCTGCCCGACGTCTACCAGGGCGACGAGCTGTGGGCCTACTCGCTCGTGGACCCTGACAACCGCCGGCCGGTCGACTGGGCCGCGCGGCGCGCGGCGCTCGACGCGCTGGCCGACGGCGCGCCGCCGACGGGCGAGACGGTCAAGCTGCACCTCGTGCACGCCGCGCTGGAGCTGCGCCGGCGACGGCCCGAGGCGTTCGCCGACGGCGACTACGTGCCGGTGCCGGCGGGCGACGACGTCGTCGCGTTCGTGCGCGGCGACGCGGTGCTCGTGGCGGTCGCGGTCCGCGACGGCGCG
>JAOPZD010000563.1 GCA_025964295.1 Conexibacter sp. | reverse complement strand
GCCGGTCACGGGCACGTCGACGCTGAACTTCCCGTCCGCGCCCGCCGTCGCGTGGACGTTGGTGGTGGCGTTGCTCTGGTCGGTGTTGGACGCCGCGATGTCGATGGCGTTGCCCGGCGCCGTGGTGCCCTGGACCTGGACGGTCCCGTCGACGGCGGACTCGTCGGCCGGCGACGTCACGGTCAGCGGCGTCTCGCCCTGGGCGTGCGAGATGTAGCGGTCGGTCGTGGAGGACGGCGTGTCGAGCTGGCGCCCGGCCGCGAGGTCGAGCGTGAGCCGGACGAACTGGCCGGCCGACCACGTCAGCGCGCTGGCGCTGCCCGCCGGCTTGCCGTTGGCGAACCCGATCGACGCCTGCGTCGGGTCGGTCCCGAACGGCGAGGCCGGCAGGTCGGGGAGCTCCCACGCCTGCTCGGGGATCAGGCCGACGCCGGAGGACATCGCCGCCATCGCCTGCAGCCGCGCCACCGCGCCGCCCACGTCCCCGCGCGCGACCTCCCACTGCCCGCGCTCGCCCGCCAGGACCGGCCACAGGTGGCCGTTGCCCTGGTTGCTCGGCGGCCACGGCCGCCCGTCGGAGGAGCGGTCGCCGTAGCCGTCGCCGTTGTAGCGGTAGAACCCGTCGCCGCTGTCCGTGGTCTTGCGGATCGCCGCGTCGACCACCGCCAGGGACCGCACGATGTCCGGATCGCTGGCCGGCAGCACGCCGAGCCGCGCGTACTCGAGGAAGCCCGCGTCGATGACGTCGCGCTGGTCGAGCGTCGGCCCGCCGTTGCCCAGGTTGTAGGTGATCGCCGCGTTCGGGTCGCCGGTCTTGGACAGGCGGATGAAGTACGGGTCGGCGCTGCGCGGCCCGTTGGTGGTCAGGGTCCACGTCTTGAGGTTGCGCTGGAACTCGTCGGCGACGCCGCGGTAGACCGCCGCGCCGGAGTCGTCGCCGTTGCGCTGCGCGATCTCCGCCGCGGAGACCAGCCCCGCGATCTCGGCCGCGATCGTCGAGGGCGAGTAGCCGGACTGCTCCTCCCAGCGCTCCTTCTCGGTGCTGGGCCCGTGGGCGATGATGTAGTCCGCCGCGGGCTTGATGTGGTCCTTGTAGTAGTCCTTGCCGGTGAGGCCGACGGCGAGTGCCATCACGATCGGGTAGGCGCACTCGTCCAGCTGCGTGCCGAACGAGTCCGGCGCGACCTTGCCGTTGGTCAGCGAGTTGCGCGGCAGCGACCCGTCGGGCAGCTGCTGGCGCTCGAACAGGAAGCGCGTCATGTCGCGCGCGGTGTCGCGGTCGCCCGCGAGGTAGAGCGACGTCCACGCCTCGTAGAGGTCGCGGGCGAAGACCTCGCGGTAGGACCCGAAGTAGGTGTTGTTGGGGTCACCGGCCGAGACCGCCTGCCCCCACGGCGAGGCCATCGCCGCGGCGACCGCGCCCGGGAACGTCTTGTCCTCCGCCGTCTTGACGTAGTTGGCCGACACGTAGTACTCGCCGAGGATCGCGTCCCAGGCCGAGCGCGACACGCCGCGCGGGCGCTGCGGGCGGCGCAGGCCGGCGTCGTAGCGCAGCCAGCCGGACGCGTACCGCGCGGCCAAGGCGTAGGGGTTGGTGTGCAGCGACCGGCCGACGGTCGCGGCGGCGTCCGCCGCGCTGGTGCCGAAGCCCAGGTCGAGCGCGAAGCGCCCGTGGCGGCCGAGGTCGACCTCGGCGGTCTGCACGAGGTTGCCGGGCGCGCTGGTCGACGCGTGCGTGTCGGTCAGCCGGTGCGCGGCGTCGAGCTGCGTCAGGCCGTCGCTCGCGCGTCCCGCGAACCCGTTGGTCACCGACTTGAACGGGCGGTCGGCGTCGAGCGCGCTGTAGACCGGGACCGCGTAGTCGCGGTTGGCCGCGTTGGTCTGCGTCACCGGGTCGGAGCCGATCAGCACGTCGTGGCCGCCGCGGCGCAGGACGGCGCCCCCGTCGGGCCCGCCGTTCCCGGCGCCCCCGCCCCCGTTGCCGTTCAGCGTCGGGTCGAAGCGCACGTAGAGGTGGTAGTCCTTCAGCCTGCCCTTCAAGGCCACCAACGTGCTGTGCGTGACCACCGTGTCGCGCGACGGGTCGGTCAGGTAGTCGGTGATGATCTTGTAGCGGCCGGACTTCGCCGTCGCCGTGACGCGGCACGCCGGCACGCGGTCGTCGAGCGCGCGCACGGTGTAGGTCATGTCGCGCGTCTGGAGGTCGGTGAACGACGTCCCGTCGGTCACGACGTACTGCATGGTCTCGACGTTGGTGGTGTCGTTGGTCGGGAAGGACACGTCGCTGAGGACGCCGTCGGCGACCGTGAACCAAACCTTCGACGTGCGGTTGCGCGCCGTCCCGACGCAGTCCTTGCGCGCGAGGTCGAAGTGCGACAGCGCGCCCGGCCCGTCGCTCGCCGGCGGTCCGCCCGCCTGCGCGCCCGCGACCCCGCCGCCCTCCGCGCCGAGCAGCGCGACGACGACCACGACGGCACCCGCGAACCGACCCCGAACCGACATGCGCAGCTCCCTGACCCCGGCGGCATCCGTGCCGGTTGACCTCCAGACCGGGCGCGAACGTACCACCGGCCTGCGGGCCCGTCGCCCAACCTGGCGCCCTGCTGACATACGCCAATCCGGCGAAACCCCGAGGTGTGGGAACCGTCCACCAAGGGTGGCGGGCCGGGCGGCGGCGCAGCCCGTTAGGGGGACATGACCCGCCAGCCCCTCCTCCCCATCCTCGCCCTCGCCGCCACCGCCGCCGCCGTCCCCGCGAGCGGTGCCCTGGCCGCCGGCTCCAGCACCGTCGCCGCGACCGCCTCGTCGATCGAGGTCGAGTCCGGCTACGCGTACTACGACAGCTTCAAGCCGAGCAACAAGCGCCTGGTCGTCGTGGTCGTCAAGACCCGCGGCCAGCTGCCGCGCCGCTACGACGGCCTGATCCGCGGCGGCGGCACGTTCGCCGGCCACGGCGGCGGCTCGACCGGCTCGGTCGGCGGCCGCGCCTCGCGCTGCTACACGTTCACCGTCCCGCTCAAGGACGGCCGCTTCTATCCCGCCAAGGGCACCAAGCGCGGCGCCAAGGCGAGCCCCGGCCGCTACGCGGTGACGATGTCGGCCAAGGACGCCGACGGCAAGACCGTCACCTCGACCAAGACCATCAACCTGCGCGACCGCAAGCCCGGCGACCGCACCGGCAAGCCCATCGCCTGCTAGCGGACGGTCAGCCGCTCCGAGAGCTCCCACAGCCGCCGGCGCGCCTCCGCGTCGGCGGCCTCGGGGTCGGGCCGCGCCTCGCGCAGGCCGTCGAAGAAGCGCCCGGTCACGCCGTCCAGGGCCGGGTCGGCGACGAGGCGCAGCGTCGCCTCGACGCCCTCCTCGAGCGTCGAGATCGGCGAGTGCACCATCTTGGTCGGCATGTAGGTCGCGGGGTGCAGCGCGTTGACGGTCACGCCCGTGCCCGCCAGCCGCGCCGCCAAGTCCACCGTGAACAGGATCTGCGCCAGCTTGCTCTGGCAGTAGGCACGGACGCCCGAGTAGCCGTGCTCGAGCATGACGTCGTCGAAAGTCGATCGCCTGCTGGCCCAGCGACGAGACGTTGACGATCCGCGCCGGCGCGCTGCCCTCGACCAGCCCGAGCAGCCGCTGCGTGAGCGCGAAGCCGGCCAGGTGGTTGACCGCGAAGCGCAGCTCGTGGCCGTCGGCGCTGACCTCGCGCTCCTCGACCCGCCCGGTCCGCGCGCCGATGCCGGCGTTGTTGACCAGCACGTCCAGCCGCGGCTCGGCCGCCAGGATGTCCGTCGCACCCGTGATGAGCACGACCTTGCCGTCGAGATCCATGGTCTCGACCGTAGCGAGCGAGCGACCGCGCGCGGGTCAGGTGACCGCGCCCACGACCGTCGACCGCGCCCAGACCGCGCCCGCCCCGTTCGTCGCCGTGACCCGCACCCGCAGGTAGCGGCCCCGGTCCGAGGACGTGAGCGTGTAGGTCGACGACGTCGCGCCGGAGATGTCGACGCAGGAGTCGACCGCCAGCGTCGTGCAGCGCAGCCAGTTGTAGGTGTAGCTCGGCGACGTGCCGGTCCAGGTCCCGGTCGACGAGGTCAGGACCGACGCCACGTGCGCCGTGCCGGTGATCGCGGGCCCCACAGTGTTGACCGGCTTGACCGCGCCGCCCGCGGCCGTCACGGCCGAGGTCACCGACGACCGCGTGCTGACCGCCGCCCTGGCGTTGGTCGCCGTCACCTGCACGCGCAGGTACCGGCCGATGTCGGAGGAGCCAGGCCCGTAGGTCGCGCCGGTCGCCCCGGAGATCGTGGAGCAGGACGCGACGGCCACCGTCGTGCACCGCAGCCACGCGTAGGCGTAGGTGATGGTCGCCGTGCCGGTCCAGGTCCCGCTGGTGGCCGTCAGCGACCCGCCGCTGACCGCGGTCCCGGAGACCGTCGGGTACACGGTGACCGCCGGGGCCACCGCGACCGGGCCGGCGACCGCGACCGTCGCGAGCGAGCGCATCATGTTGGCGCCCTGGCCGTTGTGGGCGACGACGCGCACGCGCAGGTACCTGCCCACGTCGGCGCCCGTCAGCGCGAAGGTCTGGCTCGTCGCGCCGGAGACGTCGGAGCACGACGCCACCGAGGTGGTGGTGCAGCGCAGCCACGAGTAGGTGTAGGACGTTGGCGACCCGCTCCACGTGCCGTTGCTCGCCGTCAGCGTCGCGCCGGACCTGACCGTGCCGGAGATCGCCGGGTAGGCGGAGTTGACCGGGATCGCCGAGCCCGAGGTCGGGTAGCGCGTGGAGGCCATGTCGCCGTAGTACCGGCCCGAGATCGCCCGCGACGGCGCGCCGGAGAAGACGTTGGTGGGCGCCTCGGCGGCGGCGGTGGTCGCCGCGCCGAGCATGATCCCGCGCACGACCGCGGGGGTCTGTCCCCAGCACGGCCCGTGGGCGCCGGCCTCGCCCATGCACAGCGCGACCAGGCCGGTCACGTGCGGGCTGGCCATCGACGTGCCCGACAGCGTGGCGTACATGCCGTTCTTGTAGGTCGACCGGATGCAGGTGCCCGGCGCGGCGATCGTGTGCGCGATGTCCACCGCCCGCGTGGCGTAGTTGGAGTAGCTGGCCGGCGTGTCGTCGCCGTTGCCGAAGCAGCCGTCGGCGCCACCCGTCCCGCCCGGCTGCCCGTCGCTGTCGGTCACCGACGTGACGGTCAGCACCTCCGGGTAGTTGGCGGGGGCGAACGTCTGCAGGTCGGTGCTCGAGTTGCCGGCCGCGACCACGTAGGTGACGCCGGCGGCGATGCTGTTGCAGATCGCCATGTGCTCGGGGTCGTTGACGGTCCGCCCGCAGTTGTCGTTGGGCGACGAGCCCCCGCCGAGGCTCATGTTCGCCACGCGGATGTCGTTGGTCGCGTCGGCGTCGGTGCGCGTCGAGGTGACCCAGTCGATCCCGCAGATGATCTGCGAGGTGTAGCCCGAGCCGCCGGCGTTGAGGACCTTGACCGCGAAGATCTTGGTGCCCGGCGCAACGCCGACCGCGCCGCTGCCGTCGTTCTTGGCCCCGATCGTGCCGGCGACGTGCGAGCCGTGGCCGTTGTCGTCGTTGGGCGCGCCGCTGCCGATGCAGTTCGTGCCCGCCACGGCGTTGAGGTCGGGATGGGTGAGGTCGACGCCGGTGTCGATCACCGCGACGTTGGCGCTGGAGGCCTCGTGGACCGTCGAGCTGGTGCCCGCGCCGAGGCGCCGCACGCCGGTCGGGACGTTGTCGCCGGAGGCCAGCGGGACCATGGCGGTCGCCGTCACCGGCCTGTCGACGACGACCTTCGCGACCCGCGGGTCGTCGCGCACCGCGTCGAGGTCGTGCTTGTCGAGCCGGGCCGCGAAGCCGTGCACGGCGTCGTCGTAGCGCTGGGAGGTCTTGAAGTGCTCGTCGGCGGCGATGTCCGACGTCGCGGCGCGCGCGCCGGCGGCCGAGGACGGCTTGAAGACGACGATGTAGGGCTTCGTGTCCGCCGCCGACGCCGCGCCCGCGCCCAGGCAGGCGAGGGCGAGCAGCGCACAGAACGCGGACACGGAAAGCAGGCGACCCCGGGGAACGGCCATGGCTCACCATGCTTCGGCGCCCCGGCCCCACCACTCCACCCATTTACGGTCCGTTGGACCGGTGTCGTACGCCGTTAGGCGACGCTTCGTCGCCTCCACCCGCGCGTCACGCGGCGCGTCTGCGCCCCGTCCCGCTCGTGGCTGACGGTCGCGGGCGAGCGCCGGCGGGCGGCCGCCCGTCAAGCCGGTCGGGGCCGTCAGGCGCGGGCGGGCGGCGCGCAGACGCGGCGCGTCAGGAGATTTTGAGCAGGATGATCGTGTTGACGGCGAACAGCACGCCGAACAGGATCGTCCACCGGTTCAGGTTGCGCTCGACGAGCGAGCCGCCACCCAGCGATCCCTGGCCCGACCCGACGCCGAACGCGCCGGACAGCCCCGCGTCCTTCCCGGAGTGCATGAGCACCAGGAAGATCAGGACGATGCAGATGGCCACCTGCACGACGGAGAGGATCGTTTCGAGCATTGCGCCGTAGATGCTAGAGGATCAGTCGTCGCCCGCGCCGAGCGCATCCAGGCGGCGCAGCAGCTCGACGGCCTCGGCGCGCAGCTGGCGGTCGATCGCCTTGTAGTCGGCCTCTGAGAGCTTGCCGGTCCGGAAGTCCATCTCGGCCTCGCGGATCTCGCGGTAGCGCGCCTCCTTGGCCGCCTCGAGGTCCTCCAGGCGCGACGCCAGCGCCGAGTCCTCCTCCTCGGCCCGCCCGCCGCGCAGCGGCCCGGCGATGAGCCAGCCGGCCGCGACCGCCGCCCCCAGAACCAGCACGACCGCGATCACGTCCATCGATCCCCGGGTGCGCGCCGGCCGCTACGCGCGGCCCAGGTCGCGGGCGACCTTGGCGCGATAGCTCGCGGTGGCGCGGCGATGGGCGAGGTCGGCCGTCGGCCAGATGCAGATCAGGCCGCCGAGGAACACGAGCAGGGCGCCGAGCCAGATCCAGGTGACCATCGGCGAGACGATTAGGCGGAACGTCGCGGGCGGCGCGTTGGTCGCGTAGCTGTCGGTCAGCCCGCGGATCGCCTTGCCCAGCGCGATCGAGTAGTCCCGCGAGTCCATCTTGCCCGCGGCGTCCTTGAAGACCGCGTCGCCCTTCTTGACCGTGGCCAGCGTCGGGTCGAGGTTCGGCGTGACCGCGCTCCAGATGTCGAGGCCGATGCCGGCCTTCATCGCGATCTCGCTGGTCGACTCGCCGTCGAAGTAGCGGCCGATGGCGCCGGCGAACGGCGCGCCCTCGATCGGGTAGTAGCCGCGCTCGGGCCGCAGGACGGTGACCTGCTTGCCGTGCTTGAAGACCGTCAGCCGCGCGCCGAAGACCAGGCGCTCGACGCCGTCGGAGGCCACGTCGATCCGCGACGTCGGCGCGTCGTAGCGCACCGTGTAGCCGCGGCCGATCGCCGTCGTCTGGCCCTTGTGCAGCTCGACCGTGTTGACGTGCTGGAACGCCGAGGACGCCGCGACGCCGATGAACAGCGCCGCCATGCCGAAGTGGATGGTGTAGCCGCCGTAGCGGCGCCGGTTGCGGCGGATCAGCGTGAGGAAGGCCAGCGGCACCGCCTCGCCCGTCATCGCCCGGCGCGCGCGCACGCCGCGCACGAACTCCTGGACGATCGTGCCGATCGCGAACGCCGCGAAGGCGAACATCGCCAGCGCCAGCGGCCGGCCGGCCACGCCGAAGGGCAGCAGCACCAGCGCGGTCGTGACGCCGCTGATCAGCGGCCACTTGAAGTTGCGCCGCGCGTTCTTCGGCGTCGCGCGGCGCCACGCGATCACCGGGCCGATGCCGCTCAGCAGCACCAGCGCGAGCGCCAGCGGCACGACGTACTTGTCATACCAGGGCGGCCCGAGCGACTGCTTCTGGCCGGTCAGCGCCTCGGAGATCAGCGGGAAGAACGTGCCCCAGAAGACCACGAACGCCATGCCGACGAGCACGAGGTTGTTGGCCAGGAACATCGCCTCGCGCGACAGCAGCGAGTCGAGGCGGTGCTCGGAGCGCAGGGTGTCGCGGCGACTGACGACCAGCAGCACCGACCCGGCGATCATCGTGCCGATCAGGATCACGAACGGGACGCCGAGCGTCGACGCGCCGAACGCGTGGATCGAGTCGAGGATCCCGGAGCGCACCAGGAACGTCCCGAGGATCGCGAGCGTCCCGGTCGCGAGGATGAGCGACGCGTTCCACGTCTTCAGCATCCCCCGCTTCTCCTGCACCATGATCGAGTGCAGGAACGCGGTGCCGGTGAGCCACGGCAGCAGCGACGCGTTCTCGACCGGGTCCCAGGCCCAGTAGCCGCCCCAGCCGAGCTCGGCGTAGGACCAGCGGGCGCCGAGCAGGATGCCGATGCCGAGGAAGAACCAGGCGCCGAGGGCGAAGCGCCGCGTGGCGCCGATCCACTCCGCGTCGACCCGCCGCACGATCAGCGCGCCGACCGCGAAGGCGAACGGCACCGCCCACAGCGTGTAGCCGCTGTAGAGCATCGGCGGGTGGATCATCATCGACGGGTGGCGCAGCAGCGGGTTGAGGCCCGTGCCGTCCTGCGGCGCG
>JAOPZD010000545.1 GCA_025964295.1 Conexibacter sp. | reverse complement strand
ACGGCTGGCGTCACCTGCGCTTCCTGCTGGTCCATTCGCCGACGCACCTCTTCGTCTTGCCCGGGCTCGTGCTCAGCGTCGTCGGCCTGCTCATCGCGCTGGTCTCGGTCAGCAACGTCGAGGTCTTCGGTCGCCAGTGGCAACTGCACACCACGGTCGGCGGCTCGATGCTCATGATCGTCGGCGTCCAGGTCGTTGCCCTCGGACTCTGCGCACACGCCTATGGTTCCTACTTCATGGGCGAGAAGGACGCGTGGTTTGACCGCATGCGTGCCCGCTTCCGCCTGGAGCACGGCCTGCTCCTCGGCGCCGCCAGCGCCACCGTGGGCTTGATCACCGGGATCGTCATCCTCGGCATGTGGGTCAACAGCGGCTTCGGATCTCTCTCCGAAGAGCGCTTGGCGATCCTCGCGACGACCATGGTCGTAATCGGCCTGCAGACCGTCTTCTCGTCGTTCCTGCTCAGCATCCTCGGGCTCCGCCGGCACGCTGCCTAGTTCTATGGTGCGACCTCTCAGACAAACGACTCAGCGAGGGTCTCGATGTCCCTGCCCCGGAACCCAATGTCTCCGGAACACCAGGGCCTTGGCGGGTATACGCGCTGAGGGTAGGTCGGGAAGCTCCGACCTCGCAGACGTGCGTCGTCTCGTCGAAATGGCGGCGTCGCTCGTCGCGCCATTGAAAGATCGGCGCGCCGAGCCATGCCGCGGCTGCGCCAGCGCTAGTTCGTGGAGGGTGTGGAAGCCAGCGCGCCCGCTTGGTCGAGGCGTGACGGTAAGACCTGTGCAATGCTAAACAGCGCGGTGTTCTCGTCAACGGTTGCTCCTCCTCGCGGATGCGCAAGCGTCGTTGCGTCGCGACTCGACCCAAGCCGTTGACGGAGTTCGTCGCCTGGGTAGGGCTACCGCTCCTGTTTGTCGCGATGACAGCAGGGCTAGGCGCTGCCACGTCGCGGGCGTTTCGCGCGGCTGTCCCCGGGCAGCTACTTATTCCGCTCGGGACATCGGTCGCAATCCTCTTAGCCCTGACCGGATTTCGAGTCGGCCTTCCTCTGATTGCGGTCGTCATCGCAGTACTTCTTCCGGCGCTCGTCGGCCTAGCCTTCGTGAAGGATTTCTGGCCTTCGCGGCGCTCGGACGTCCTGTGGCCAGCGGTTACGTTTGGCGCCATCTGGCTGCTCGTCATGGCACCTGTGCTTCTCAGTGGGCACTGGACCTGGACGGGCTACAACTTCGTGAACGACACGGCCGTGCAGATGCTATTGGCCGATCACCTTGCCAGCAATGGTCTTCGGATCCCGGCAGCCTCGTCTCCTACTGCGTCTACGGCCAGCGAGGTCGTCCGCGTGTACCTCACGACGGGGTACCCCGTGGGAATCCACAGCTTGCTGGCTGTGCTGCACGCGCTCCTGCCCGGCGAATTGGCTCCGCTTTACCAGCCGATGCTCGGTGTGCTCGCGGGGACAACCTCGCTCGCTCTGTTTCATCTCGCCCGGATCGCCCGCCTCGCCGCTCCGCTCGCCGCTGGAGCAGCCCTCGCCGCCCTCAGCTCAAACCTGACCTATCAGTACGTACTCCAAGGCAACGTCAAAGAACTTGCCCTGATTACGACACTCGCTACGGCGGTCGCCCTGGGCTCGGAGGTCATCAAGCGCGCCGAACTCGGAATGGTGATGCTTTGGAGTGCCGCGCTTGCCGCTATCTTGGCTGTCTATTCTTTCGCGGGCCTCCCCTTTATCGGCGTAACGGCAGCTCTTGTCGTTTCGAGCGTCGCGATGACCCAGCGACGAAGGTGGCGGTGGCTCCTGTTCCGTGCCGGACCGTTAGCTCTGGCATCGTTCGTGGTTTGCTCGGCCGCAGCTCTCATAACCGTGTTGCGCTTTGGAGAGGTGGTGAACGGCACTTTCGCTACGGCGCCGGCGCGGGCAGCTGACTTCGGCCACTTGCTGCGCCCACTGAAGGCTGCCCAAACTGCCGGGGTATGGCTGGCTTCGGACTATCGAGTACCAGTCCTGGGAACTAATGGCGCTCTCACGGATGCCTTGACCGCCGTGGTCATCTGTCTGGCTATTTTCGGCGCTTGGGCGCTCGCGCGACATCAACGGCTCGCACCGCTATTGATGATCGCTAGCGCCGTAATACCAGCCATTGTTCTGCACCAACGCCTCTCTCCGTACGCGAACGGCAAGTTGCTTGCAATCGCATCCGTCGGCGTTGTCTTTAGTGCAGCGATCGGTACCGCGCGAGTTTGGGAGCGGTCGCGAGGCCTCGCCGTTTGGGCTGGGGCTTTGCTCGCAGTCGGCGTATTGCTATCCGACGCTTACGCGTTCCACGGCGTGAAGCTGGCCCCAGCGGACCGCATGGAGGCCCTGCACGATGTGGGCGTTCGGTACGCGGGGCGCCGCATGCTCATCAATGAGCCGGACGAGTTTGCCAAGTTCTTTGCTATGCCTGCGCTGACGAATGTCTCGTCGGAAGCGATCACGCCGAGACAGGTAGTGCTCCGCACGCCCCAGGGCTTCCAAAACCGATTCTTCGATCTCGATGCGCAGGATCTGAGCTTTGTCGAGAGCTTCGCGCTCATCGCGGTTCGCCGTTCCCCGATCCGGAGTCGTCCGCCGTCGAATTACCACCTCGCGTATTCGAACGCCTACTACGAGGTGTGGGAGCGACAGGCGCGTCGCGAGACGGACGTGCTCGTCCACCTGCCGCTGCAGGGCAGTCGTGACGGTATCGCGCAGCCAGCCTGTAGCGATATTCGAGCGCTTATGGCGGAGGCCGAGCCCGGCGATGAGCTCTTGGTTGCAGAACGCCCTAGCGTGGTAGAGCTTGACACCGCGACGGCCGAGCATTCGTCTGGGTGGGCAATGCACCCGTATGTGCCTGACACTTTGATCACCAACACGCCCGGGTATTCGCGGGCGTACGTTCGGGCGCCAGCGGGTCGCTATGTGGCCTGGATCCAAGGTACTTTTGGACGACCTGTGACTGGGTTGGTCGACGGCCAGTCGGTCGGTGCGATTTCTGGAGTGCAGACGACCGGGCAGTGGCACCGTTTGGGGGTAGCAGACCTCGTGAAGGGTGGCGAGCATCTGCTCGAGGTCCGTCGAGCCGGAGGCAGCTTCCGAGCCGGCGACGGCTACGAAGGCGAGTTGGGGCCAATGGTTCTTCAGAGCGTGAAACCCGAGCGACTCAGATCAGTGCCGCTCGCGGGTGCGCTGAGCCTTTGCGGCGGCGCGCGCTACGACTGGGTTGAGCTAGTACGCCGGTGAGCGACCCCCTGGTCAGTAGTACGACGGCGAGCCTCCGAGAACGCCGAGCCTAAAACACCACGAGCACGATCGCCACGACGAAGAGCCACGCCGGAGAGCCCGGCAAGCGCGACAGGCGGCCCCGCATCAGGACGCGCTCGCCGCCGTGCCCGTGGCCAAGGCCGCGAGCAGACCCGTCTCGACCTGCTCCGCCGCCCGCGCCCAGGTCCGTCCCGCCGCCAGCGCGGTGCCGGCCCTCGACCGCTCCGCGCGGTCCAGCAGGTCGTCAAGCAGATGCTCCAGCGCGTCGGCGATCGCGACGGGATGCACCGGCGCGAGCGCGATTGGCCCGTCCCCGCCGAACGTCGCCTGCATCGACGCGGACGCGAGGTCCACGACCGGCAGCCCGCAGGCGAGCATCTCCGTCGGCACCAGCGACGGGTTGGTGAGCGACAGGACGAGTCCGACGGTCGCCGACGCGTAGGCGTGCGCGAGCCGATCCGGCGGCAGGACTCCGAGATGGCGATGGGGGAAGGGCGTTGCGAGCTTCCGGCTGTCCCCGAACAGCGCGATCTCGAGCTCCGGTCGCCGCCGGTGCAGCTCGTCGAGGGCAAGGATCCCCAGGCTCGTGGCGCGACGCGGCGTGACCGCCCGCGAGTAGAAGAGGATTAGGTCATCCCGCCGGTGCGTGGGTAGCGGGCGGTAGTGCTCGTGGTCGACGCCGAGATCGAACGACGACGCGGAGCCCCCATAGGTCGCGGTCACGACCTCGGCCAACCACGGCGACGCGCAGATCGCGTGCAGGCCCTGCTGGTAGGTCCACTCTGCCCACAGTCGCTCGCTCGACGTTGCGTAGAACTCCGGCTCGTGGTCCTGCACGAGGTAGGCACGGGCGGCGGCACCCTCGAGGCGCATCACCGCCGGCACGGTCTGCCACCCGGTGGCGACCAGGATGTCCACGTCGCCCGGGCGCGCAACCGCACCCGCACCGGAACCTTCGCCGGCCACGTCCAGCCGGCGGACCCGCGCCCGCACAGGGCCGAAGAACGTCTCGAACAGCTCTTGCAGTTGCTGCTCGTCTTGGCCCTCGTGGCGCCCTTCGTCGTCCACGACCCAGAGCGAGATCGTGTGCCCCCGGGCTTCGAGCCCGCGAACCAGGTCGGCGACTGTGTGGTGCCCGCCGCTGCCCCGCCGGAACTGCGGCATCACGACGGCGACCTGCAGGGGACCGGTCGTCGGCCCCCCGGCCGGCCGCAGCGGCACGGCCCCGTCACGCAGTGCTTCCAGGAGCAGCGGTGGCGTGCGGACCCGGCGAGGCTCACGCTCCGCACCTCCGCGCGTACGTTGCAGCCAGCTCATGTCGCGCGGTTAGAGGTGCTCGGCGATGCGTGGGCTTTCACGCTGAAACACCACCATTCCAAGGATGAAGGTCCCGACGATGATCGTGAGGGGGATGAGGACGTAGTAGTCGTGGTTGAACGCGCTCGCGAGGCTGGGAGCGCCGTTGTCGACCATGGCGTGCCGCATCTGGGTGAAGAGCGCGGCCAGCGGGTTGCAGAGGAACACCTGCAGGTACTCACTGGGGACGGTCGGCACGGCGACGTACAGGATGGCCGACGCGTAGAACAGGATCTGGGCGATGACGTCCCAGATCGGCTGCACGTCCCGAAAGCGCACGAACGCGACGCTCAAGAGCATGCCGACGCCGGTGCCGAACATCGCCAGCAGGAGCACGATCACCGGCAGCTCGAGCCATGTCAGCAGGGGGTAGAGCCCGGATCCGAGGCAGAAGACCAGGACGCCGATCAGCGTCGTCCCGAGGTTGAGCGTCGCCGTGATCGTGATCGCCAGCGGGATGGCGATCGGGTTGAACTGCATCTTTCGCAGCAGGCTCTCGCGGAGGACGAGGGCCTGCACGGCGGTCGCGGTCATCTCCGAAAAGAACGTGAAGAGCACCAGCGCGAAGAGGATGTACAGCCCGTAGTTGTGGACGTTCTTGTCGAGCCCGGCGATCTCGGTAAAGACGAAGTAGATGACGCCAAAGAGCGCAAAGGGTCGGACCAGCGTCCAGGCCAGACCGAGCACCGACCCGTAGAAGCGCAGCTTCCAGTCGGTCAGCGCCAGGGTCCAGCTGAGCGTTGCCAGCCGCTTCCACTCTCCGACCTCTTCGACCTTCGACCCGGGCGTCAGCTCACGGCGGTCGACGGCGGTGCTCACGACAGACGCTCCAGCTCGAACGCGTGTGGGAGGTCGACGAGCCCTCCGGTGACGCGGGTGCCGTGAACGTAGACCGAGGCGATGTCCTCGCGGACGTCGAGCACATCGGCACCGGATCCGGTGCGGGCCACAGACGGCGTGAGGTCGTAACGGGTGGGGGACATCACCGCGTCGATCTCGACCCTGGCAAGGAGCTCGTCGCCGGCCGCGAAGGACCCGGTGCGGGCGTCGGCCCACTCACTCGTCGTGATGAACACCGTGTGCCCGATGTCGTTGCGGACGCTGAAGCCGACGATCGGATCGTCGACGTCCTGGTTGAAGCGGATCTGCGCACACATCGTCAGTCGCTCGTGCTGCGCGACGTCCCCCGTGCGCTCCCCACCCGTCTCAAACCACGCATCGCGGATCTCGCAGACCACCTGATCGCCGTATCGCGCATCGTCGGTGGGCTCGTGAACGAGGCGCCCGAAGTTCAGCTCGTTGTAGGCACGCGAGATGTCGTGCGGTGCGCCGATCTGTAGCACGTCGCCGCGCTCGATCAGCATCGCGCGGTCGCAGTAGCGCTCGACCGAGCTCATGTCGTGCGTGACGAACACCACGGTCCGGCCCTCGGCCTTCAGCCGGGTGAACTCCTCGAAGCACTTCTGCTGGAAGTTGGCGTCCCCCACGGCCAGCACCTCGTCGACCAGCAGGACGTCGGCAGCCACCTGGATCGCCGTAGCAAAGCCGAGCCGGACGGCCATGCCGGAGGAGTAGTTCTTCAGCTTCAGGTCGACGAACTCCTCAAGCTCGGCGAACTCGATCACGGCGTCGAAGCTCGCCTGCGCCTCCCGCCGGCTGAGGCCCATCATCACGCCGTTGATGACGACGTTGTCGCGCGCGGTCAGGTCGGGGTTGAAGCCGACCCCGAGCTCGATGAACGGCGAAAGGCGCCCCTCGACCGCGACCCGCCCCGCGTCCGGTCGGTAGATGCCCGCCAGGCACTTGAGCAGGGTGCTCTTGCCCGAACCGTTGCGGCCCACGATCCCGAAGAACTCGCCCGCCTTGATCTCCAGGTCGACGTCGTTCAGGGCACGGAACTCGTCGTAGGTCGTGGACCGGAACGGATGCAGCGCCCGCTCCTTGAGCGTCGAGTACTGCACGTGCGGGAGGCGGAAGGTCTTGGAGACGTGGTCGATGACGACGGCCGGCGGGGCTGCAGCGAGGACGGCGGCGCGCGCGTCGGCCAGTTGGTGCTCGGAAAGGGCAGCCACCTGCCCATCGTAGAGGTTGGATGGCGCAGGAGCTCACCGGGTGGGGCAGGGCTACCCGGTGCCGTCGACCGGGACCGCCGGCTCGGCCAGGTAGGCGTGCAGGGCGGATTCCACCTGATCCGCAGCTCGGCTCCAGGTCAGCTCTTCGACGAACGCGCGCGCGCGGGCCGCCATGGCCGTCGCTGTGGCCGGATCGTCGAGGATCGCCTCGAGCCCGTCGGCGATCGCGTCGGGCGTCGCGTCGACGAGCATGGCGTGCTCGCCCGGTCGACCGAGCGACTCCGTGACGTTGTCCCCGTTGAGCTCGACGACGGGCAGGCCACTGGCCATCATCTCCTGCGCGACGAGCGAATGCGTGGTGAGCGAGAGGACGACGCCGGCGCTGGCGCGCTGATAGAGCTCGGCCAGGCGGTGGGGGGGCAGCACGCCGAGGTTCGTCGCCAGCAGGGGGCTCGACGGTTTGACGCTAGATCCGAAGAGCGCCACGCGCACACCCGGGCGCCGCTCCACCAGCGTCGCGATCCCTGCGAGGGCGAGGTCGACCGCGCGACGGTCCGTCTCGCGGCGGGCATACACCGCGATGAGACCTGCCTCGCGGGGGGCGTCGGAGAACTGGTAGCGGTCCAGGTCCGTGCCGCAATCGAAGAACCGCGACTGCATGCCGTGCTCCTCCTTCAGGATCTCCGCCATCCAGCGCGTGAACGCGATGCCCCGGTAGCCCATGCGGTAGGTCTCCTTGGCCCAGAGCTGCTCCGCGGAGGTCGAGTAGAACCGCGCCTCGTCGTCCTGCACGAGGTAGGCCTTCTCAAGACACCCTTCGAGGTCCCGAACCGCCCAGGCGGTCCACCAGTTCGTCGCGACGCACACGTCGGCGGGAACCCATTGGTCCAGGCCAGAGAAGACCTGCGCCTCAATCTCGACGAAGTGCTCGCGGATCTCCTCGCGCAGGACCCAGCCGGGCCGCCGGTCCATGCCGAAGGGATCGAACAGGTAGATCACCGACGCGTGGCCGCGCAGCTCGAGCTCACGAATCAGGCGGAAGATGGTGGTGTGCCCGCCGGAACCGATGCCCCACGGGGGGACGACCCAGGCGAGGGTCATGGGCCCCGCCGGGCGTGGTGCGTGCGCATCGACCGCGACGCGGCGGGTGGGGTAGTACGCCCTGACCCACTCCCAGGGCCAGCTTGCGTCGGGCCGGACCTCGGATGCCTTGACACCGCCGAGCAGCGGGCGGTCGTCATCCGGGACCGGCTCGTACGTCGCGCGGCCCTCAAGTGAGAGGAGGCCGCGCAGCGGCGGCGGAACGGCATCGGCGCGCGTGCCCAGGATGGCGCCGGCCATACGGATCGTGTGGTGCCGCGCGGAGATCGCGAGCGCCCGGCGGCGGGCAGATCCGTCCACACCCTGCGCCTTTAGCCAGCGCCGGTCGCTGCCGACCAGCGCCTTGATCGTCTTGGCGGTGCGGACGGGACCGGCCGGCTCGACGTGGCCGAGGACTTCGCGCAGCGAGCGGAACTCGTCGAAGTACCGGCGGAAGAAGGCGACAGGCGGGTAGTCGTGGGAGTGCAGGACCACGGCGCCGGGGTGGTAGACCTTGCTGTACCCAGCCTCGATCAGCTCGCGTCCGAGCAGCTGGTCCTCGGCGTACGGGACTTCCCGATAGGGGATCGACCGCAGCACCTCCCGGTCCACGCAGCAGTTGACGTCCGAGAGGAACGTCCACTGCCCCGGAACCTTGTGGAAGGCCGCAAGCTCGCTCGGCGTGCGCCTCAGACGCTGCACGTCCATCGTCGTGCCCCGGTCACCCCACGTCGCGAAGTGCCGCTCCATCTCCGCGGTGATCATGTGGCTCGCGTCGGGGCGGGCCAGGTGCGGCCCGAACACGGCAGCGACGTCGTCGGCGGCCTGGAACCCGTCCAGCAGCGAGGCGAGCCACCGCGGGGAGGCGGGCGTCGCGTCCTGCGTGATGAACGCCACGTAGCGGGCCTGGGCCATCGCCGCCATCCGGTTGCGGGTGCCGCCGTGGGAGAACTCCGACTTCGGAATCCGGTGGACGGTGGCGCCGTGTCGCTCGGCGATCTCGACGGAACCGTCGGTTGACCCGGAGTCCCACACGAGGATCTCTACCGGGCCGTCCAGCTCCTGGCCCCTGACCGCCGTAAGCACCTCGTCCAGGTACCGGGCGCCGTTCAGGACCGGGATCGCGACGGTGGCGCTGAACGCGGTCAACGGACGGCGCGCCGCAGGCGCCCCAGGCGGGAGCGGACCGAGGCGCGCAGCTCCTTGGTCCGCCGAAGCGGCGTGGTGATCCGCCACGACGCGGACGCCTTCATCTCGTCGATGATCTTGCGCGCGTGAAAAAGCTCGAGGCGGAGGGACTCGGCCTCTCTGGCGTCAGCCCACAACCGGTTGCGCTCCGCTAGGCAGGCGGCCAGCGGGTCCCCCGCAGGGGGGCCACCGGCCGTGACCTCCGGAGGCGGATTTGTGGCGTCCATCGAGGCGTCGGTCACGGCTCAAGGGTATCTCGTGCGGCCGGTGCGCCAGGTTCTCGCCGGACGAGGACGACGAGGTCCTGGTTGCTGTCGATGCGCCCCGGGTTAAACACCGCCAGCGACCAGCGGTCCAGCACGTGGCCCGCGAGCCAGTCGGTGGTCAGGTAGGCCATGCCCCACTCGGGATGGCTCACGCCCCAGTCGCCGTCGTCACCGAAGGCCTCGAAGTACTTGTGGCCGTGGGCGACGAGCGCGTAGCCGCCGTCGCGCGCGTCGTCGTCCGAGATGCGGTTCTCGCGGAAGTAGTAGGCCAGTGAGGCGAAGCCCTGCGTCGTCATCACCAGCGCGCCTCCGGGCTTGATCACCCGCTCCATCTCGCTGATCCAGCGGACGGCCTGGGTGGCGCCGAAGTGCGACCAGACCGAGATGGCGAAGACCAGGTCGAACGACGCGTCCTCGAGCGGCAACGGCGGCTCCTGCGCGCTGGCGAACGCCGACAGCCCGGTGATGTTCGCGTCCGCCCAGGCGACCGCCTCGGCGTTCGGATCGCACCCGTGCCACTCGATGTCATCCCGCCACGCGGCCAGGACGCGCAGCACCCTTCCCGACGAGCAGCCGAAATCCAGGACTCGCGCCCCGGGGCTAAGTCCGGCGCCGGCGCGTTCGGCGGCGTCGACGACCAGGTCGGCGAACCACGAGGCGCCGGCCGCCGCCCGTGGTCCGCGCGCCATCGCGTGGACGTCGTCAGGCGGTTGGGCGCTGCTGAGGCCAAGGCGCCCGAGCGTGGGCTCGACGTGCCAGTGCGCGGCGAAGTTGAGCAGTAGGTGTGGCTTCTCGGCATCCGTCGCGAGCTCGTAGTACCGGCGCCACTCCTCGCTCGCGGCGGCCAGGACGGCCTCGTGGTCGCCGGGCGCCATTCGGGCGAGGATCGCGTTGGTGACCGGCCCGGGCAGGTCCGGGTAGAGCGGCGGGGCGTACTCTCCTAGTGCGGCCAGGAGGTCGGGTGACGGCTGGTCCACCGCGAGGCGTGCCCGGAGCGCGGCGGCGGCCCGGCTCCGCGCCGTGTCGGCGAGCGCACCGAGGCGGGCGCGGCCGGACGGAGGGGGGGAGGGTGAGGTCATGTGGACCGAAATCTAGCCCTTAAGGGGCCGCTACCTGGCCCCGCCTTCAGTTTCCATTCGCTCACAGTCATTCGACGCGACCTGCTCGAGCTCGGCGACTCTGCGTAGGAGTGTCCGCTGGCTCGCCAGGGTCGCCGCCGACAGTTCCGCGTGAGCTAGGACTTCGACGTCGACGCAGGCACGCAGCTGTTGCACTTCCGAGCTGAGCGCTTGGGTCGCGCAGAGGATCGCCTCGTCGATCGCACGCTGGTTCTCCGTGACCGGCCGCGGCGCGCGCAACAGGGCAGCGCGCGCCCTCCTCGCGACCGCGGAGCTGCGCGACGGCGCGTAGGCCGCAGCGCCTACCTGTACCCGGTTGACGGCCGCAGTGACGGCCGTTGTCGTCGCCGCGACGGGCGGCCTGCTTGGCTCGGCCGACCGCCGGGCGTCGGCGACGCGCGGAGCCAGCGTCGACAGCCGTTCGCGCATGATAGTGCCGACGCGGGCGGGGTCATGGTCGTGCAGAAGTCGCTTGGCCGCCGCAGTCGCCTTCGCAGCGGCCGCGTCAGGGTCGGCGCGGACGGCGCGCATGGCGGCGGCCGCGGCCTCCAGGTCGGGGTCGGCCCAGTGGCTGAGCGCGTCGTACGGCCCGTTGCCCTGGCCGACGGGCACGAGCTCGGCCGGCACGAGCCATGTCGTCTCCGGGTGCATGAACTCCAGGTTGCCCGACCAGGCGGTGGCCAGCACGGGCCGTTCGAGCGCCATCGCTTCGGCCAGCGTCAGCCCGAAGCCCTCCGAGCGGTGGAGCGACGCGTACAGGTCGCAGGACGCGACCATCGCGTCGCGGTCGCCGACGCTGAGATGTCCCTCGATGAGCGTCACGTCAGGGTGCGCTTCGGCGGCGACGCGCAGCCGCAGGCGGTCGCGCGGATGCAGCTCGCCGTGGACGGACTTGATGACCAGGTGGGCGCCGTCACCCTCGGGGAACGCGCGACGGAACGCCTCGATCAGCCCGAGCGGGTTCTTCCGCTCGAGGACCGAGTTGTGGTCGAAGAAGAAGAGGATCAGGAAGCCTTCGGGGAGGCCGAGCTGCGCCCGTGTCCGGCGTGGCGGCTGCGTCCGCTCGACCGCCAGAGGGACCTTGATCACCGGGATGGGGGCGACAGGTGCGATCGCCTCCAGGACGAACGACGAGCCGACCCACAGCTCGTCGAGGTGGTCGAAGGAGCGTGTCGCGTTCGACGGGAACGTCGGCAGCTCCCACCACCACATGCCAACCGTGTGGCGGCCGGCGAAGAACGCCTCGCCGACCTCCTCCGCGAAGGCATCGAGGCCGTCGGCGTTGACGCAGACCAGGTTGAAGAGGAACGGCGCGAGGGTCGGCCGGACGACGGAGTACGCGAGCCCATGTCCGCCGGACGGGACGACCTGGGTCTGGACCGGCAGCAGCGGGACGTGCGCGGCGTCCAGGGCGCCGATCACGCGCCGCGCAGCCTCGCCGACGCCGAGCTCGGATTGTAGATATCCGGCGACGTTGACCGCGATGGGCGCAACCTCCGCCCTCGGAGTTGTGAGATCGGTGATCGGCTCCGGGAGCAGCCAGTCAGGGATCTCGCTCCTCGCGTAGGCATTGATCCAGCCGGTGAATCCCTGGCGCTGCTCGGCGTCCCGAAGGTCGGCGTAGGCGCGACGCAGGTCTGGCCGGTCGTGCCAGAAACGAAACAGGTAGCGCGAAACCCCACCGGCCTCCGGAACGGGGTCGGGTTCATCGAGCCAACGTTGGAATGCGGCGAACCCAGCGGCATCGAAGGGCGCCCCTGTGAGCGCGCCGTCACGCACCCCGTCGACGAACAGTCGCTGCAACCGGTCGTCCAACGGCGTACCGCCCGGGAGCAAGAGTGATTCCAGCGTCATCGGACCTAGCGCGAACTCGGCCGCGGCCACACGCTGCACGTGGTCGCGAGCGGCCGCTGCGAGGGGACCTGCGGCAACTCCGTGGCCGCCTAGCCGCGCCCAGGTCACTGGGCTCCCGTCGGGCAGGACGAGGCGGCCGTCGGCAGCGCTCGTCACGCCGCGGTCCTCCGCGTTCCAAGCGGCCACGGCCCAGCGGGGATCCCGTACCACGGTGACTTGGGCGAAGCGCGTCGCTGCCTCGGCGACCAGCTCCTCCACGTCGTAGGAGGCTGCGCTGGCGTTCCACCAAGTCAGCACCTCAACCGCCCCCGGACCCGTGACCGCGACCATGCCGTCGTCGACTACCCCGGCCTCGGCTGCGCCCGTCGCCGTGACGAGCACGCCGTCGCTCGCACCCAGCGAGATCGGTGCGAGAACTTCGGCGCCCGGGGCCATGGCGATCGCCGGGAGCGGTGCTGCCTCCAGCGCCGCCGGAAGCAGCGCCTGTGCGAGCCCCACGCCCGACAATCCCGCGGCGAGCAGCTCGTACTTGGGTCCTACAAGCTCGCGTCCGGTGCGCACCTCGACACGCTCGTGGCCGCCGAACGCCGGGGGCGACGCTGCGTCGGCGACGACGGCGAGCACGCGCCCGTCGGGGTGGTGCGCGAGGAACGACTCGGCGAGCACGAGCGCCTCGGGGGCATTGTCAGCGTCGCACACGGTGACAAGCGTCAGCACGAGGCGCACGTTACGCCAAGCAGGGCGTCCGCATGCCGAGAGGCTCGGAGAGTTCATCGTCACAGCAAGACGCAGAAGTACCGCAGATCCGTCGCGCAGCCGAAGACTGGATCGTGCTCAAATCCTTTCGCGGCCACAAGATTGACCGTCAAGGTTAGTCGCGACCACATCGCCTACAGCATGGCGAGAGCCGGTCTTCGTTGCTGGCACCGAGCTATCCGGCATGACGTAACGCACCGAGCCATTTTGAGCGTGCGACGCCCGCCAGGCCCGATATGGCAGCCTCCCGATATGCGCTTCTCGCTTGTGCCCACTCGCCTTGACGGGCCGCTGCTCATCGAGCCGGCGGTCTTCGGCGATGACCGCGGGTTCTTCAGCGAGACCTTCCGGGCGGACGAGCTGGCCGCGCTCGGCGTCAGGGAGACGTTTGTGCAGGACAACCACTCGCGGTCCAAGCGCGGCACGATCCGCGGGATCCACTTCCAGATCGGCGCCGGGGCCTCCAAGCTCGTACGCTGCGGCCGGGGCACAATCGTCGACGTTCTGGTCGACCTACGGCGTCAGTCGCCGACCTACGGGGATTGGGAGGCCTTCGAGCTCAGCGACGCCACCATGCGGATGCTCTACGCCCCGATCGGCTTCGGCCACGGCTTCTGCGTGACGAGCGACGTGGCCGACGTCCTCTACAAGCAGTCCAACTACTACTCCA
>JAOPZD010000523.1 GCA_025964295.1 Conexibacter sp. | reverse complement strand
GGCCGCCCAGACCCTGCTCTTCGCCCGGCTCGCGGCCGGCGCCGACGACGCCCGGCTCGACGAGGCCTTCGCCTACGCCACCGCCGCCGGCCTGGATCCCGCCCAGCTCGCCGCGCTGGCGGCCTGGCGCGGTGGCCCCGGCGCTGCGGCCGTCGTGCCCGCCGCGGCCGCGCCGCTGGTGGCCGTCATGCTCGAGGCGCTCGCGCGCCTGGAGGACTTCGACGGCTTCGAGCGCCTCGCCGGCGTGGTCGAGCGCCTCGACCTGCCCTGGCGCGAGCAGCGCGAGCTGCTGGCCGGCGTCTACTACCGCCGCGGCTTCCTCGAGTCCGCCGCCCAGGAGTGGTTCGGCGTGGTCGAGAAGCTGGGCGCCCCCGACGAGCGCGCCCTGCTCGGCATGGCGCTGCTCGCCGACGCCCAGGGCCTCGACGAGGACGCGACCATGCTGCGCCACGAGGCCGCGATGCTCGCGGCGGCGGCCGCCTGAGGCACACCGATGGGCTGCGTCGCCAAACGTCATCTCGACGATCCGACGATCGGCCGATCGTCCATGCCCCTGCTCAAGGGCCTCCCCGGAGCACCGATGACGGGAGAGACGAGAGCAGGCGGCTCAGGGACGAGCCGGAAGGACTTCGAAAGGATCGAGATGGACATCGACGCGACCAAGGGCATCGGCGCGGGGGCTTTCCCCGAGCCGGCGCGAGCCGAGAAGGCCACGCAGTCCGATGAGTTCGCGCGGGTGTTCGACCTGGCCGAGGCGCGCAAGCGCCGGATGACCGGGCCCGATCGCATCCCCGACGAGGTGTGGGACGACATCACCCGCGCCGCGCAGCTCGCCGACGACCTGTCGTCGCTCGGGCAGAGCGTCCGCTTCGACACCCACCGCCTCACCAACCGCGTGGTCGCCTCGCTCGTGGACTCCGACGGGCGCACGCTGCGTCCTGTCGACCTCGGCGAGATCTTCGGCTCCGAACCCGACCCGGCACCCGCCGCTTAGGACCTCATGGCCGGAATCCAGATGAGCGGGCTCGTCTCGGGCCTCGACACCGCCTCGATCATCACGCAGCTGATGGCGGTCGAGAAGCTTCCGCGGACGAAGATCACCCTCGACCAGGACGCGACGACCAAGCGCCAGAGCCTGCTGCAGGACGTCAGCACCAAGCTGACGTCGCTGAAGTTCGCCAACGACGACCTGAAGTCGGCGCTGACGTGGCTCGACACGCAGTCGGTGGAGTCGGGCGACAGCACCAAGTTCACGGTCACCCGGACCGGCGGCTCGGGCCCGGGCGGCTACGACGTCGCCGTCAACCAGCTCGCCACCGCCGAGCGCCAGACCTACGGCTTCGTCTCCCCGACGGCCGACGGCACGCTGAGCATCGCCAACGGCGACGGCAGCGCCCGCGCCTCGGTCGCGCTGAAGGCCGGCGCGACCCTCGACGACGCGGTGTCGGCGATCAACGGCTCCGCCACCTCCAAGCTCTACGCCGTCAACGTCAACGGCAGCCTGGTGCTCAGCGCCAAGGCCACCGGCGACAGCAGCGGCTTCGCGGTCAGCGGCAGCGGCGTCGGGACCCAGACCGAGCGGGTCGCCGGCCAGAACGCCAAGGTCACGATCAACGGCACGCTCTACGAGCGCCAGACCAACACGATCACCGACGCGCTGCCGGGCCTGTCGATCACGCTCAAGGGCAAGACGTCGGGCACCGACACCGTCGGGCTGACGGTCGGCACGCCCGGGCCCGACAAGGAGAAGATCGTCGCCAAGGTCAAGGCCTTCGTCACGGCCTACAACGACGTCGTCACGACGACGCGCGCCGACCTCACCGACAAGCCGGTCGTCAACGCCGCGTCGACCGCCGACATCCAGAAGGGCACGCTGTTCGGCGACTCGGGCCTCTCGACGATGCTCTCGCAGTTCCGCACCACGCTGTCCAACGCGGTCGGCGGCCTCAGCGGCGTGACGTCGATGGCCGACATCGGCGTGAGCACCGGCGCGGCCAACGCGACGCTCAACCAGGACTCGCTCGACGGCAAGCTGACCCTCGACGAGGACAAGCTGCGCGCCACGCTGGACAGCAACCCCGACGGCGTCCGCGCGCTGCTGGGCGGCCTCACCGGCACCAACGGCTTCGCCCAGGGCTTCGGCGCGATCCTGACCAACTACCAGGGCAGCTCGGGGCTGATCCAGTCGCGGATCACCTCCGCGACCTCCGACCTCACCGACCTCGCCTCCAAGCTCACGACCTTCGACGCCCGCATGGACTCCAAGGAAGCGCGCCTGCAGAAGCAGTTCACGGCGCTGGAGACCGCGCTGTCGCAGAGCAACGCGGCCGGCACCAGCCTCGCGGGCCTGCTCACCTCGTCCTCGTCCGGAAACTAGCCCCCGACCGTCCCTCCACCCGGAAGCAACCTCCATGAACCCCTACGCCAGCCCCCAGGCCTACCGCGACTCCGCGGTCCTCACCGCGACCCCCGAGCAGCTCGTCGTGATGCTGTACGACGGCGCCGTGCGCTTCCTGCGCCAGGCCGAGGTCGCCATGAACGAGGGCGCCTGGCTGCACAGCTTCGAGAAGCTCAGCCGCGGCGAGGCCATCATCGACGAGCTCCTGGCCACGCTGAACATGGACACGGGCGAGATCGCCGAGCGCCTGCAGGCCATCTACGTCTTCTGCAAGAAGACGCTGATCGAGTCCCGCATCCAGCGCAAGGGCGAGAAGATCGGCCAGGTCGTCGCGCTGCTGACCAACCTCCGCGAGGCCTGGGCCCGGCTGGCCGAGCAGGCCGCCGCCACCGCTCCCGCCTCGGCATGACCAAGGCGCTCATGACCCTGCGCCACCCCTGCGTCTCCGTCACTCCGTCATGAGCGCGGCGCTCTTCTCGGCGCTGGTCGCGCTCGGCCGCGAGGAGCACGCGCTCGTCACCGACGGGCGCTGGGACGACCTCGCCGACCTCAACGCGCGCCGCGAGCGCGTGCTCGCCGCGCTGCCCGCCGCGGCTCCCGCCGAGGCGCTGGAGGACCTGCGCGAGGCCGCGCGCCTGCAGGCCCTGTCGGCCGCCGCGATGCGCCAGGGCATGGCCGAGACCGCCGCCGAGCTGCGGCAGGTCGGCACCTCCCGCACCGGCGCCGCCGGCTACGCCGCGGGCACCGGTGCGCCCGCCGCGCCGCCCGCCTTCAACGGCGTCGGCTGACGGGCGGGCGGGGCCGGATCCCCGCGCGCGTCTCGCCCTGGACGCTTTCTGGACGCCGACCTCAAGCAGCCGTCGGTTCGGCCGAGAACGGTGAATGGGTCGCCATGGTCGGCGACCGTCTCAGAGCCCATGGACGGGCGCCCGACTTCTCCGCACGTCCAATGGAACTCTTCGACACCACCCAGACCGGCCTCGAGCGCGCCCTCGCCGGCTCCTCCCTCCGCCAGCAGGCGATCGCGCAGAACATCGCGAACGTCAACACGCCGGGCTATCGCCGCCAGGACGTCGACTTCGCGTCGGCCCTGCACGCGGCCTGGGACAAGGGCACGGCCTCCGTCGAGAGCGTCTCCCCCGCCGTCCAGGCCGACCAGAGCGCGGTCATGCGCGCCGACGGCAGCTCGGTCGACATCGACACCGAGGCCGCCAACCAGAGCAAGAACGGCCTGCAGTACGAGGCCATCAGCTCGGTCATGAAGGCGCGCGTCGCCATCCTGCGCTCCGCGATCGGCGGCGTGTGATGGGGCTCTTCGACGCGATCGACGCCTCCGGCTCCGGCCTCGCGGCCGAGCGGCTGCGGATGGACGTCACCTCCGAGAACCTCGCCAACGCCGAGACGACCAAGGGCGCCGACGGGCAGCCCTACCGCCGCAAGGAGGTCGTCCTCCAGGAGGCCGGCGCCGCCGGCACCTCGTTCGCCTCGGTCCTGTCGGCCGCCGGCGGCTCCGGCGGGCGCAGCGTCAACGGCGTCAAGGTCGCGGCCATCGTCGAGGACGGCTCGGCGCTCAAGCGCATCTACGACCCGGGCCATCCGGACGCCGACAAGAACGGCTACGTGACCATGCCCAACGTCAACACCGTCACCGAGATGACCGACCTGATCTCCGCGTCGCGCGCCTACGAGGCCAACGTCACGGCGATGCAGACGGCCAAGACGATGTTCACCAAGACGCTCGACCTCCTGCGCTGATGCCGATCGATCCCTCCATGGTCATCAAGGGCATCGGCGGCGGCGGCTCCGAGTGGAGCGTCGGCGCCATCGACGGCACGCCCACGCAGACCGGCGCGGTCCAGCCGGGCGGTCAGAGCTTCGGCTCGATGCTCGGCAACCAGCTCGGCGCGCTGGAGAAGACGCAGACCTCGGCCGCGGACGCCTCCCGCTCGCTGGCCGACGGCACGGCGACCGATCCGACGCAGGCCGTCGTCGCCGTCGAGCGCGCCCAGCTCTCGATGCAGCTCGCGGCGCAGCTGCGCACCAAGGGCGTCGAAGCCCTCCAGGAACTCTTCCACACCCAGGTCTAGGCCTCACCCTCCGACTCGGAGCCCCTCCCTCCAATGGCTCTCTTCAACTCCATGTCCTTGCGCGGCAAGATCACCCTTGCCGCCTGCGCGCTCGGCTTCCTCGCCGCGTCGCTCTTCATCGTCAAGATGGCCGGCAAGCCGTCCTACACGACGGTGATGACCGGCGTCGATCCGGCCAAGACCACGCAGATCACCACCGCGCTCACCGCGGCCGGCGTCCCCTACGAGCTGCAGAACGGCGGCACGGCGGTGGCGGTCCAGAAGGGCAAGGAGACGGCGGCCAACGTGGCGCTGGCGACCCGCGGCCTCAACACGGGCGTCACCCAGCCCGGGTTCGAGATCCTCGACAAGCAGAAGCTCGGCGCCTCCAGCCAGCAGCAGCAGATCGCCTACCAGCGCGGCCTCGAGGGCACGATCGCCAACACCATCGGCCAGATCCAGGGCGGCGGCGGCGCGCAGGTCCACCTGACGCTCTCCCAGGACAACCTCTTCGCCGACGAGTCGCGCCCCGCGACCGCGGCCGTCCTGCTCCCGCAGGACGCGAGCTCGATGGACCCCGCCTCGGTCAAGGGCATCGCCAACCTCGTCGCCGCCTCGGTGCCGGGCCTCAAGGCCGGCGCCGTGACGATCACCGACGGCTCCGGCGCGATGCTGTGGCCGACGGGCAGCGGCTCCGACGGCGCCGGCGCCGACGGCTCGCTGCCGAGCAAGACGGCGGCCGAGGCCAAGTACAACGCCATGCAGGAGTCGAGCCTCCAGGCGCTGCTGGACCGCACGCTGGGCCCCAACAAGGCCCAGGTCGTCGTCCACTCAGACCTCAACGTCGACAAGATCGACCAGCAGGCGCTGGCCTACGACAAGAAGAGCTCGGTGCCGCTGACCCAGAAGCGGACGGTCGAGACGCTGAAGGGCACCGGCGCCGCCGCGGGCGGCACGTCGGGCACGGCGAGCAACCTCCCCAGCTACGCCGCCAACGGCTCGACCACCGGCGGCAGCAACAACTACAAGAACACGACGACCGACTCGCAGTTCGGCGTCAACAAGGTCATCACCAAGACCCAGAAGGCCACCGGCGCGGTCAACCGCCAGGACGTCGCGATCATGTTGGACAAGTCGGTCAAGCTGACCGGCCCGCAGATGACCCAGCTGAAGGCGAGCCTGGCCAGCGCCGCCGGCCTGCAGATCGCCCAGCGCAAGGACACGCTGGCCATCACCCAGGGCCTGTCGTTCGCCACGGCGCCGGCGGCCACGGCGAAGTCGGGCCCGATCCCGGCCGCCTTCTCGGGGATCCTCAAGGGCCTCGGGATCGGCCTCGGCGCGCTGCTCTTCCTCTTCTTCGTCACCCGCCACCTGCGCAAGCGGGAGCGGGGCGAGCTGATCGACGAGCCGTCGTGGCTGAGGTCGCTGGAGGCCGCGCACCCCAAGGAGCTCATGCCGATGCCCGACTTCGCGCCCGCGTCCGCGGCGACCGAGGTCTCCATCGCCACCTCCGACCCGCGCCGCCAGCAGCTGGACAACATCATCCACGACGAGCCCGAGCGGGTCGCGGCCCACCTGCGCTCGTGGATCACCGAGGACAACAAGTGAGCGTCGCCACGCGCGGTGGCTCCGGGGCGCTCACCGGGCGCCAGAAGGCGGCCGTCTTCCTGATCACGATCGGCACGTCGCGCGCGGCCGACGTCCTGAAGTTCCTCAGCGAGCGCGAGATCGAGGCCCTGTCGGCCGAGATGGCGTCGCTGTGGCGCGTCAAGGCCGAGACCGCCGATGCCGTCGTCCAGGAGCTCGCCGAGCGCTTCGACGGCCAGGACGAGTTCGCCATGGGCGGCCCCGAGTTCGCCCGCGAGGTCCTCGAGCACCTGCTCGGCGCCACGCGCGCCGAGGAGATCCTCGGGCAGATCACCGCCCAGGCCGAGCTGCGCCCGTTCGACTTTCTGCGGCGCACGCCGCCGGAGCAGATCGCGACCTTCCTGGCCGACGAGGCACCGCAGACGATCGCGCTCGTGGTCGCTTCGCTGCACAACACGCTGGGCGCGAAGGTGCTGGCCGGCCTGGCGCCCGAGGTGCAGGCCGACGTGGCGATGCGCATCGCAACGATGGAGGACACGAACCCGGGCGTGGTCGAGGACGTGGAGCGCGGGCTGCGGCTGAAGCTCTCCAACGTGCTCACGCAGGAGTTCTCCCAGGCCGGCGGCGTCGACTCGCTCGCCGAGCTGCTCAATCGCGCCGGGCGCTCGACCGAGCGCACGGTCCTCGAAGCGATCGCCCAGACCGACGGCGAGCTGGCCGACGAGATCCGTCAGAAGCTCTTCACCTTCGAAGACATCGTGGTGCTCAACGACCGCGACATCCAGCTGCTGCTGCGCGAGGTCGATCAGAAGGATCTCGGCCTGGCGCTGCGCGGCGTCGCCGACGAGGTCAAGGAGACGATCTTCCGCAACATGTCGACCCGCGGCTCCGAGATGCTCCAGGAGGACCTGGACACGGGCAAGCCGCAGCGCCGCGCGGTCGTCGAGGAGGCGCAGAGCCGGATCGTCGGCGCCATCCGCCGCCTCGAGGAGGCTGGGGTCATCACCGTCGGTCGCGGCGGCGACGACGGCGAGTCCTCCGAGGACGACATCATCTGATGCGGAGCTTCGAGCTTCCCCCCCTGGAGGCACCCGAGGGCCTGGTGCCCTTCGGCGCGGCCCCGGCCCCCGAGCCCGAGGTCGACCTCGCGGCCGAGGTCGAGGCGGCGAGGGCCGAGGGCCACGAAGCGGGCTTCCAGGCCGGTCTCATCGAGGCCCAGCAGCAGATGGCCGCCGGCATCGCCGCCCTCCAGGCCGCGGTGCAGGGCGTCGACGCGGAGCGCGACCAGCTCGCGTCCGCCGTCGAGGCCGCCGCGGTCGAGCTGGGCCTGCGCATCGCCGAGCAGGCGCTGCATGCGACCGTCGAGGCCCGGCCCGAGGTCGTGATCGACGTCGTGCGCGGAGCGCTGCGCCGCCTGGTGGAGCGCGACCGGGTCTCCGTCCTCGTGCACCCCGACGACCTGGATCTCGTGCGCACCGCGTCCGAGAGCCTGGTCGCGGAGCTGGGTGGCATCGAGCACTGCGAGGTCCAGGCGGAGCGTCGCGTGGCGCGTGGTGGCGCGATCGTCCGCACCGTCGAAGGCGAGGTCGACGCCACACTGCCGACCAAGCTCGCGCGGGCGCGCGAAGTGCTCCAGGACGAGCTGCGCAATGCCTGAGGCGGCGGCGGTTCTGGAGCGCGTCGTCGAGCTCGGCCGGGCGGTCTCGCACGCCGACCTGCACCGGCGCCACGGGCGCGTCATGGACCTCATCGGACTCATCGTCGAGGCGACGGGGCTGGAAGCTGAGGTGGGGGAGCTGTGCGATATCCGCAGCGGGCGTGAGGCGAGCGGCGGCTGGACGACGACTCCGGCCGAGGTCGTGGGCTTCCGCTCGGGCCGTACGTTGTTGATGCCCTTGGGTGACATGCAGGGCATCGGCCCGGGCGATGTCGTCACGGCGACGGGGAAGCGCGTCTCGGTCGCGATCGGCAACGCGCTGCTGGGCCGCATCCTGGACGGCCTGGGCAACCCGATCGACGGCGGCCCGCCGCTGGACGCGCTGGCCCAGCGCCCGATCGTCGGCTCGCCGCCCTCACCCCTGGAGCGACCGCGGATCACCGACCGCGTGACGCTCGGCGTGCGCGCGCTGGACTCCCTCGTGCCCTGCGGCCGCGGTCAGCGCCTCGGCATCTTCGCCGGCTCCGGCGTGGGCAAGTCCTCGCTGCTCGGCATGATCGCCCGCTCCACCTCGGCCGACATCAACGTCATCTGCCTCGTCGGCGAGCGTGGCCGCGAGGTCCGGGAGTTCATCGACCGCGACCTCGGCCCCGCCATCGACCGCTCGGTCGTGGTCGTCGCGACCTCCGACCAGCCGGCGCTCGTGCGCATCAAGGCGGCGCTGACCGCCACCGCGATCGCCGAGCACTTCCGCGACCAGGGTGCCGACGTCATGTTGATGATGGACTCGGTCACCCGCTTCGCGATGGCCCAGCGTGAGGTCGGCCTCGCGATCGGCGAGCCACCCGCGACCCGCGGGTACACGCCGTCGGTCTTCGCGCTGCTGCCCAAGCTCCTCGAGCGGTCCGGCACGAGCCCCGACGGATCGATCACCGCGTTGTACACCGTGTTGGTCGACGGTGACGACATGAACGAGCCGATCGCCGACGCCGTGCGGTCGATCCTCGACGGCCACATCGTCCTGACGCGCGAGCTCGCGCACGCGGGCCACTATCCGGCGATCGACGTGCTGCAGTCGGTCTCGCGCCTGGAGCGGGAGATCGGCTCGCCCGACGTGCTCGAGGGGGCCACCCGCCTGCGCTCGCTGCTCGCGGCCTACCGCGACAAGCGCGACCTCATCGCCATCGGCGCCTACGAGCGCGGCAGCGATCCGGTCACCGACAAGGCGATCGACCTCAAGGACGCCATCGACGGGTTCCTCAAGCAGCGTCCCGACGAGGCCGTTCCGGGCCCCGACTCCGACGACCAGCTGCTGCGGACCGTCGGCGTCATCGGCTCGACCGTGGGCGAGCTGGCGGCCGACATGGCCGACGCCGGGGTGGGGGCGACCGACGTCGCCTTCGGCCTCGAACCCGTCGCGCCGACCGGCCCCTCCGCCATCCCGCCCCTGAACCTCGCGGTCTAGCGGCGCCCCGTCCGACAGCCGTCCAGCGCGCTCAACGCCCCCTCCTTGCGTCCGACCACCCAGAACGAGATGTCTGCTCCCTTTCGATTCGGCCTTCAGCGTGTGCGCGAGATCCGCGCGCATGACGAGGACCAGGCGAAGGAGGCCTTCGCGGCCAGCCTCAACCAGCGCGTCCGCGGCGAGGCCGCGCTGCGCGCCGCCGAGGCCCGGCTCATCGAGGCCACGCAGGAGGGCATCCCGGCGACGTCGGGCCCGCTGACGGGCGCGACGCTCGTGTCGCAGCAGGCATGGGTCGAGCGCCTCGAGCGCTCCCGCGACGATGCGGCCCTGCGCATGTCCGGCTACGACGCCGAGCTGGCTCGCAGCCGCGAGTCGCTCACCGACGCGAGTCGTGCGCGCGAAGTCCTCGACAAGCTCGAGGAGCGCCAGCGCGAGGAGCACCGCAAGACCGGCGAGCGCCGCGAGATGGCCGAGCTCGACGAGATGGCGCTGCGCGTCCACGCCCGGAGCCAGGCCGCATGACCGTCTCCTCGATCGGCGATCGCGTCGCCGAGATCCAGCAGCACGTCGCCGCCATGACCGGCGCCGCCCCGCGGGACGCAGCCCACTCCACGAGCTTCGCCCAGGCGCTGCAGTCCGCCCAGGGCACCGCCGCCCCGACTCCCACCACGCTCGCGGCCGGCGCCCCGTCGCAGTACGACGCGCAGATCACGGTGGCCGCGAACAAGTACGGGCTCGACCCGGCGCTCCTGAAGGGCCTCATCCGCCAGGAGTCCAACTTCGACGCGTCGGCGCAGTCCGCGGCCGGCGCCCAGGGCCTGACCCAGCTGATGCCCGCGACCGCCGCCTCGCTCGGCGTCGACGCGAGCGATCCCGCCCAGGCCATCGACGGCGGCGCCCGCTACTTCAAGGCGCAGCTCGACCGCTTCGGCGGCGATCCCTCCAAGGCGCTGGCGGCCTACAACGCCGGCCCCGGAGCCGTCGCCAGGTTCGGCGGCGTCCCTCCGTACACGGAGACCCAGAACTACGTCCAGAAGGTCCTCTCCTTCATGGCCGAGTACGGCAGCGCCGGCGCGACGACCGCCGGCATCACACCCGTCGCCACGCCCGGCGTGACGTCGGCCCTGCCCGCAGCGACCGTGCCCGTCGCGGCCGCCTCCCTCACGGGTGCCACGTCGTCCTCCCTCACCTACTCCACCGAATGATGCGACCTACCACGATCACTCCGCCGACCGCGCGGGTGGATGCTCCACGGAGCAGCCCACCGCCCGGAGCGAGCCCCGGGGGCTTCGCCGCCCTCCTCGACCTGACCACGGCCCGGACCGCATCTGCGGAAGGCCCCGAGACCAGCCCCGCGCACGCGGGCCAGCCCGTCCGTCGCCGCGACGACGCCGCCCCGCAGGACGACGCGACGACGACGGGGGCGACGACGACGGGGGCGACGGCCTCCGACGAGGCCGCCGCCGCCCAGGCCCAGGCCCAGGCGCAGGCGCCCGG